>CAYRFY010000351.1:0-8434 GCA_964423635.1 uncultured Armatimonadia bacterium
GCCGTAGGCACACAGTATTGAGAGCCACCGTGCCGCCGGGGCTGGGTTCACAGTCCCCCTGCCCATTCCTACCCCCCCAACCTCTCTATCATCTCCGCGATGGCGTCCCGGCGCTCCTGTAGTACCTCCGGGTCCTTGGTGTAGACCGTCAGCCCCTTGGAGATGTCACTCCCCACCTGCAGGAGCTTCTCCGCGGCGGCTCTGTCCTCCGCGCTCCCTTTGCCCTCCTGCACCCTCTGACGGAGGATCGCCAGATAGTCGTAGTCCTCCAGGCCGTCGCGGATCAGGGCCAGTCTCTGTGAGCCCAGAGGGCTCATGTCCTCACCCGGATACAGCAGATGGCCGTCCCCGTTGACCTTGAACGTCCCGTAGCTGGGCTGCACCCACCCGCGAGGGTCCGCGGCGGTCGTCGTCCCCCCCTCGGTCATGTTCCCCGCCCACCACGTGGTCTGCCAAAACAGCACGCCCTGCACTTGTTGCTGCCACGTCTGCCAAAACAGCAGGCGGTGGTCGATGGCGTCTTCGTCGATGAAGAAGGTGGCATAGGGCGGGTGGGGGCCGCAGCACACGTACCACCAGACCTCCTCGCCCGCCGCCTGCCGGGCGTGGTAGAAGTCCGGGTTCCACAGGGAGGTGATCGGACACCAGATGTCCACTCGGCCCACCAGTTTCTCGGGCTCCCGGTCCTGGTTCACCGTCTGGAGGATATCCAGATCGGGGCAGGTATCCTTGATAAGCCGGTGCCCGGCCAGGACCCCCGGATACGCGCTGGGATTGGGCTCGTCCCAGGCGCAGAGGAAGGCGGTGTCCAGCCAGCCGCGCTCTTGGAGCCGAGAGCACAGGGGCTTGTGCTCGGCGGAAAAGCTCGCCTTGTACGCCTCATCATAGTCGGGGCCGTGGTCCGGGGTGGCCGGCATGATGGAGAGCAGCATGCTGGACAGCCCGCGCTCCATGCAGCTTTCGATATTGTCCTCCCAGGGCTCGAAAGGCGGCTTTGCGAGTGCCTCGCCCTGTGGCTTGTACTCGCAGGCCAGATACGGCGAGACCCGATGGCGCAGCAGCTCGCCGCAGAAGGCGCGGAAGGCCTCGGGAGGCAGCGTTGCGCCCTTGCCCAGGTAATACTCGGCCACGGGGCCTGAACTGAGGCCGAAGGAGGTCCGGCAGGCCGGGCGCGGGGGAAGGGAAAAGTCGTACACGCGCAGCTCCAGCTCCAGGGACAGGGCGTGCTCGCGGCGGGGGCGGAAGTGGATCTTGCCCCGGTACACCCCGGCTGCGGCCCCCGGGGGGACCCATACCGTCAGCCACAGCGGCCGCACCTGGCGGCGCGGCACACTCACCGGCTCGTAGGGGAGCAAAGCGTCCGGCCACCAATCCACCTGGGCCGGACGGGTGTAGGCGGGCTCTTGACACCGCACGTAGCCCACCTCATGGAGCTCCAGAGCCGAGCCGGGGATGCCGCCGCCGGGGCCGTCAAGCCTGTCGGGCAGCTCGATCTCCACGTCGCTGAGGTTTCCTACCAGCGGCGCGAGCACGAGCTGCACCGCTTCGCCCTCGCCCCCGGCCGCCGACAGCCTGGCCCTGTCGGAGAACACCGCACCACACTCTCCGGCGTCCTGCAGCACCTTCTTCATGGGCGTCTCCACCGCGATCGCCCACGTGGGGTGCGAGGTCTGCCTGTAGGCCACCGTGTAGCCGGTGATGGCCCAGGTCGAACTCCTGGCCTCGGTCAGGTCGGCCTCGAGACCCTCCAGAGCCGCCACCGCCGCCTGCCACTTTGCATCGTCGCGCAGGTCGGTGTTGGCCGCGTCTCGGGAGACGGCGATGAGATGGTCGCCCAGGGCATCCATGGCCTTCACGGCCCGCTCTCTGCCGGGGAACTCGTCGGGGACGATGTCGAGTTCCAGAAGGTCGGAAAGCCGCTTGTACTCCGCCAGCACTCTCCCGAGGCGCGACTTGGCCTCCGGCTGGCGCGTGGGGAGCAGGTCGATGGCGGGGAGCTTGACATCGGCCAGGGCAATGGGCTGTGTGGACGCCTCGCCGGTGAAGACCAACTCGGTGTCGCCGCTGTCCGATCTGTCGTCGACCACATTGAGGCGCCAGGTGTGCGTGGTCTGGGATGACGGGGCGCAGGCCGCCACGGGGACGGCCATCTCCACGGTGAGGACCCCATCGGCGACCTTCGCGGCCGCCTCCCACGGCAGGCCCGGGGCGGCATCACCGACGGCCGAGGTCCGCTGCGTCCCGTCGGGGGTGACGCTGAATGTCACGCTGCGGTAGCCCCGGGCGTCGGGGTCGACTACGAGCTGCACGCACGGTCCCCGGCGTCCGAGTTCGCCGGGCACCGGGCCGGGCAGCCGAGCCAGCAGGTAGAGGTGGTCGGCATCGTGGGCCAGGCGTACCTGCCGCGAGATAGTGACCTCGCCGGTGACGGTGGAGGCCATGCGATGGACGGGAGCCTCCGCCCACTGAGGGTCGTCGGCGAGGCCGTCCACGCCGGGAGGTTCGGATAGGGCCGGGGCGACCACCTCGAGCGGGGCGGGCTCGACCCGCAGATCGTCGAACCACACCGTACCGGTGGCTTCGTGCAGGTACAGGTAGATCAGGACCTGCTGCTTGTCGCGGGTGTTGAACGGGACGGAGAGCCTCTGCCAGTCGCAGTTGCCCGCCTCGTCCAGCACGGGGCCGCGAGCGTGGTGGCAAAGGCCCCCTTCGTAGCCGCAGTACAGCCGGGGACCGATCCCGCGCACCCGCACGTTTTCACACTTGACCCACACCGTGGCCAACAGACGCCGATTGGGCGGGCGATTGGGGATGGCCTGGAACACGTAGGAGTAGCTGGTGGCAGATGACTGGCGAAAGCGCAGCGACCTGGCCCCCTGGAAGCAGACATCATCATCCAGGGCCACGGAGCCGTCCTCGGCAACCTTGGTCTCCCAGGCGGCCGGGAGGCCGGTGCCCTCGGCCTGAGCCTCGAAGCCCGTGTTGAGAAGCGGCAACGGCTGGGCGACGGCGCCGGCCGCCGTAATGACGACGATGAGGGGCAAGGTAGCGAGCCGAGGCATGATCCTGACCTCCCTGGGGGGCAAACCGGCGGTCTGCGGAGCACAGTCTGAGGGTATGACGGCGACGGCGGGGTGCTGGAAGGCCCGCGCCACGCGCCGCGGTCTCTTTGGCCCGCGATCCCGCCGGGCGCACGGCCGGGGGCCGCGAGGCCCGGTACGCCTCACGCCAGACGGCCATGCTCTGGCGAAGCTCCGCCTCAGACCGACGAGCACGGCGCGGAGGTTCGCCTCCGGTCGGTGTTACGGCCAAGCGGCGATCTCGCCTTGCGGGACGGCTGCCAACGACGCGGCTGCGAACGGCTGGGTTACGGCCGCGAGACTTACCTCAGATGTCAGCAAGCCCACACATACAGGCATCCAGCGGCGCTCCGCGACCGCGGGGCAAAGGGCACCGGAGCCCTGGGGCTACTTCTTTTTCTTCTTCTTCCCGCCGGCGAAGGGCTTGGCGTCCTTGGCCTCCTGCCTCTTCTTGCGCTTGTTCTTCTCGTACCGATAAACCAACCACTGGGCCAGGTAGCCGCCGCCTACCAGGCCGCCGCCAAGCACGGGCAACGCGACCAAGATGGCGAGTGTGGGGTTCTCCGCCAGCTTGGTCCCGGTGACCTCAAAGATCTTCAGCAGCACATAGCCGCCGATGGCAAACCCCACCACGACCCCCAGCAGCATCCATCCCATTTGCTTGGCTTCCTTCATGACTTCCCTCGCTTCTTCGGGCGGCGGTCAGCGTGAGCGATGGCTCCGGCGCGACGGCTCGCGTCCTGTGGTCTGGCCTCGGATGATGGTGCCGAGTATATACCATAAAGACCCGCGTCGTGAATAACCCCTTGGGCGGCGCGCATGGCGGGGCGCAGGATCGCTGGAAAGACGCAGGCCGCGGGCGCCGGTGCGCTCGCGGCCTGCAATAGTCACGCTCGGGTCTGCCGGGGGTCAAGCGGAGGAGCGCTCACTCGCCCGGGCTTCGGCCACGACCTGCTCGATCCGCGTGGCCAGGGTCCGCGTGCTGTAGGGCTTCTCGATGTAGGCGTTGCAGCCGGCCTCGAGCACCCGCTCGCGATCGCCCTTCATGGCCAGCGCCGTCACGCCGATGATGGGCATTGTGGCGGTCTTCTCATTGGCTCTTAGCTCCCCAACGATCTTCAGGCCGTCCACATCGGGAAGCTGGATGTCCAGCACCAGCACGTCGAACTCATCGCCGCACAACTGCCGCATCAACTCCTCGCCGGTCCCGGCGGAGACGACCTCGAACCCGTTGCGCCTGAGCACCAACTCGGCCAGTTCGCGGTTATCCGGTGCGTCCTCCGTCAGCAAGACCTTCAGATTGGCCATATCCATTCGCCGACTCTCCTGAGGTGGTTTGGAGGTTCGGCCGAAAACCCCGCTTCGCCGAGAATGTCATTCTGAGAGCGTCCGCTCCCGACGGGAGCAGCTCGAGGAACCTCCGCACATTCAATGAGATTCCTCGCCCGTGCGGCGTACGCCCGGGCTTGCGCCGCCGACGCTCCAGGATGACATTAGCCGGGCTGGCCGGGCTTCTCGGTCAAACCTCCAGGGTCCCACCCATTAGCAGCTTTCTGTTTGTCAGAGCATTCACTTCAGCGGAGCTCAAGGGCCCTCCGGCATGGGCAGTGCGCCGGGCCCGTGGCGTCTCAGCCTGCCGGGGGACTCTCGGCATTCGGCGGAACTCGTCACCCTACCGGGCCATACTGCTCATGTAGGACGCCAGGCAGCCGCCCTTGTCCTCATGGCAGGGCGACCATGGCCGCGGAGGAAGTCGCCCCAAACCAGCGGCCACGGGAAATGCGCCGCCCGGTGGTCCGCGACCTCCCCCCTCCTGCCCCCTTCTCCATACGCTGCTTCGGCCACCGCTAGAGGACTATACCCCATGGCGGCGAAATCCGTATTCCCTCCTTGTTGCGGCCGGCGAGAGCAGCCGCATCACGACCGGGAGACGGAAGGGGACGGGTGATGAGCCACGATCGAGATGCACTGTATGTGGGCCTGCGCGGGTCGGCCCTGCTGCACAACAGCCGGCTGAACAAGGGCTCGGCGTTCACCGAGCAAGAGCGCCTGGATTTCGGTCTCGAGGGCCTGTTGCCCCACCACGTCTCCACACTCGAGGAGCAGTTGATCGCGGTCGCGGAGAACTTCCGCACTCGAGCCGCCGCCATCGACAAGTACATCTACCTGCGCGCCCTGCAGGACCGCAATGAGACCTTGTTCTTCGCGGCCCTGGCGGAGAACCTCGCCGAGATGATGCCCATCGTCTACACCCCCACCGTCGCCCAGGCGGTGGAGAGGTTTTCCCACATCTTCCGCTCTACCAGAGGGCTGTACATCACCCCGGAGGATGTGGACCGCATGGACCTGGTGCTCCACAACGCCGCCATCGGGGAGGCGGCGGTGATCGTCTGCACCGACAATGAGGGCATCCTGGGCATCGGCGACCAGGGCACCGGGGGGATGGCGATCCCCATCGGCAAGCTGGCGCTGTACGTGGCCGTTGGCGGCTTTTCCCCCGAGCAGTGCCTCCCCATCTGCCTGGACGTGGGGACCGACAACGAGGCCCTGCTGCAGGACCCGATGTACCTGGGAGTGCGGGCCCCGAGGCTCCGCGGTGACGCCTACGAGGAGTTCATCGACGCCTTCGTGCAGGGTGTCAAGCGCTGCGCTCCTCGGGCCGTGCTGCAGTGGGAGGACTTCAGCCGCGACAAGGCCTTCGACAACCTCATGCGCTATCGGGACCAACTGCCCTCCTTCAATGATGACATCCAGGGCACGACGGCGGTGACTGTGGCGGCCTTGATGGGAGCGGCCAGGGCCGCCGGGCGCCCGTTTACCGAGGAGGTCGTGTGCATCATCGGAGCCGGCGGCGCCGGGGTAGGCGTTGCCAACGGCGTCTTTGTGGCACTGCAGGCCGACGGGCTCACCGCGCACCAGGCCGCCCGGCAGGTCTTCGTCTTCGACCGCCGAGGGCTGCTGGTGGAAGACCGCGAGGACCTCGCCGAGTACAAGCGGCTGGTGGCCACTCCCGTGGAGATCGCGGCGGGACTCCCCGACCACTCCCTGCCGGGTGTGATCGAGGCGGTGCGCCCCACCGCCCTCATCGGGCTCTCCGGCACCCCGGGGGCGATCACCGAGCAGGCCGCGCGGCTCATGGCCTCCTGCACCGAGCGACCGGCCATCTTCCCCATGAGCAACCCCACCTCCAAGGCCGAGGCCTGCCCCGCCGACCTCCTGGAATGGACCGACGGCCGCGCCATCATCGCCACGGGCAGTCCCTTCGACCCGGTTACCCGCGGGGGCAGAACCTACCAGTTCAGTCAGGCCAACAACGTCTACATCTTCCCCGGCGTGGGACTGGGGGCCTCCGTGTCTCGGGCCCGGGCCATCAGCCCCGGAATGATCATCGCCGCCGCCCGCCGCCTCCACCAGCTCACCGAGCCGGATGACTATGCCGGCGGGCTCGTCTTGCCCCCCGTGCAGGACCTGCGTGCCATTGCCGCTGAGGTTGCGGCGGCCACTATCGCGGTGGCGGTGGAGGAGCAACTGGCTCCGCCTGAGACCATGAGAGACGCCGCGTCGCTGCGCGATTCCATGTATGTTCCGCGCTATCGGCCCTATCTTCCTGCATAGAATTCGCCACTGGGAAAGGATTCTCCTTCTATCTCTGAGGCTTCATAGTAGAATCTCTGGATAGTGCGCCGGGCCGAACACGCCGGCCGTGGCCCGTCCTTGGGGGTGGCAGGTCGGGGGGTAACACCAGGGGTCGGGAGTGCGTTCCTACGCCTTCGCCGTACTGTTCGCAGTTGTTTGCCCTTGCCCGGGAGAGCCGGGTCTGATACAATGGATGGCAATTGAATATGAAGCATTCGCGGGACGGGTGCCTTCGGGCGCCCTGGAAGACGGTGAGAAGCCGTCGCTGCCCCGCAACTGTGACCGGGGACGAAATCCGCACATTGCCACTGGGACACCCTCGGGTGACCTGGGAAGGCGCGGAGAGTAGGACGATCCGGGAGTCAGGAGACAGTCTCGCGAATTGTGGGCTTCATCCTCTCGAGGGAGGGGGGTGAGCGTTTTCGTTTACGCTTGTCACCGCGACTTTCTCGAGTCGCGGTTTTTTGTTGCCCATCATCCTTCGGAGCCGAGGGGCTCCGCTCGGAGAGTGTCTCGCACCATGTACAGTCCCCGTCGCGGTTTCACGCTGATCGAGCTGCTGGTGGTCATCGCCATCATCGCCATCCTGGCGGCGATCCTCTTTCCCGTCTTTGCCCGGGCGCGGGAGAAGGCGCGTCAGACCAGTTGTCTGTCCAATGTCAAGCAGCTCTGTCTGGGCTTTCTGATGTATGTTCAGGACTACGACGAGACCTTCCCCCCCGGAAACTACTATGATCCCACCTGGACCTATGAATACTCCTGGGACTATACGGTCAACTGGGGGACCGGGGAATTCTCGACGGGTCTCATCGGTCCGTACACCAAGAATGCCGAGATCAGCAGGTGCCCGAGCCTGCGCAACGCCGAGAGTTATGGGCGTCCGTTCAGCGGCTATGCGGTGAACGCGACCTATCTTTGCCCCTATGCCGCCTGCGGCGCGGCGCTGGCCTCGGTTCAGTCGCCCAGCGAGACGGTGCTACTGGCCGATAGCGCCTACTACAGCGGTTCCACCCTGTGCCAGAACAACTTTCTCCGCGCCCCCAGCGACCCGACCCGCACAGGCTGGACGGCCTCGCATTTCGGCGTGCATTTTCGGCACAACAAGGCGGGCAACGTCGGGTACGTCGACGGCCACGGGAAGGCCGCCACCAAGCTCTGCAACCCGGACACTCCGGTGAGCGAGCCGGACTGCGGGGACCTGTCGGCCGACGATTCGGCGTACGACCTGTACTGACGGCCGGGCGCCCAACCATCCCGTTTGGCATGCAGGCCCCACGGGTCTGCCTACCTCCCAGAGGTCCGGCGGAAACGCCGGTTCTATCTTGAGGATGTCCTCCCAAGCGTCAATCTCGCGCAGCGAGATAGCCAAGGATCTCTCGATAGCCCACGGGCTTCCTCGAGCTGCTCCCGCCGGGAGCGGACGCTCTCAGGATGACACTCCCATGCGAATGTGGACGTTTCGGCCGGACCTCCAGAGCCCCGACCCGGCACGGTCGGGGCTCACTCTTTGGGACAGGAACCTGTCCGGCGGCCGGCACGGCAGACGGCGTTCCAACCGTCCCTGGCCTTACGCATCGAGCAACGGGAGCCTTGCGAGGGCCAACGGCAGGGGGCTAGAGGTCCGGCCGAAAAGCCCGGCCGGCCCGGTTTCTGTCATTCTGGGGCGTCGGCGTCGCAAGCTCGAGCTTGCGACGCTTGGGCGAAGAATCCCGCTCAAT
>CAYRFY010000352.1:0-1094 GCA_964423635.1 uncultured Armatimonadia bacterium
CACCTGCAAGATCACTCGCACGCGCTGGGCACGGCCCCCGTCACAGCCCAAACAGGCGGGGAGGGCCGGGGAAAGCGACGTGGTTTCGCCTGCCCGACACGAGGACCGATGACCCGCCGAACTGGGCTCTTCAGCCACGCCCTCAGGCCACTCTCCGGTACTCACAGGCGCGCAGCACGGCTCCGGCGATGTCACCCAAAGCCAGCACCTCGTCCACGCCGCCCTTCTTGATCGCCGCCTGCGGCATCCCGAACACCACACACGTCCGCTCGTCCTGGGCGATGGTGTGCGCCCCGGCCTGCTTCATCTCCAGCATCCCCGCCGCACCGTCGTCACCCATGCCGGTCAGGATCACACCCACCACATTTGGCCCGCCGTAGCGGGAGGCGGAGCGGAACAGCACATCCACGGAGGGCCGGTGCCTTGAGACCAGGGGGCCGTCCCGCACATCCACATAGTACCTGGCCCCGCTGCGCTGCAGCAGCGTGTGCTTATTGCCCGGAGCGATCAGCACCCGCCCGGTCACCACCCCGTCGTTCTTGGCCGCCTCTCTCACCTCCACGCGACAGGTGTTGTTCAGCCGCTCGGCAAAGGCCGCCGTGAACTTCTCCGGCATATGCTGGACGATCACCATGCCCGGCGCGTCGGGAGGCAGCGCCTCCAGCAGGTCGCGCAGTGCCTCGGTCCCCCCCGTCGAGGCCCCCACGGCCACCACCCGCTCGGTCGTCCTGGCCATGGCCTTGCTGGCCGGCTTGGGGGCGGACATGATCACATCCGCCGTGTACTTCGTCTGCGCCTGCTGCCGCTCTTGGGTCCGCGCATCCAGGGCCTTCTTGTGGTGCACCCGGGCGAGCGCAGCGGCCTTGACCACATCACAGATCCTGATCCGAGATTCCTCGATGAACTGCTTGGCCCCCATACGCGGCTTCTGGATGATCTCCACCGCCCCGTACTCCAGGGCGCGCAGGGTGGTCTCGGCCCCCTCCTCCACCAGGCTGGAGCACATCACCACGGGAATCGGCCGCTGCGACATGAGCTTCCTAAGGAACGTGAGCCCGTCCATGCGGGGCATCTCAACGTCCAGGGTGATCACG
>CAYRFY010000352.1:1104-8419 GCA_964423635.1 uncultured Armatimonadia bacterium
CGTCCGGGACTTCCTTACGCAGCCGCTCGGCGGCGATAAACGGGTCTCCGGCGGTGCCCATGACCTCGATCTCCGGGTCACTCTCCAAAATCTCCACCATCGCCTGCCGCACCACCGCGGAATCGTCGATGACCAGCACTCTGATCTTACCGTTCTGCATGATGAGCACCCCAGGTGTATTCGCAGCCCCCGAGGGAGGCCCGGCCTCATGAAAAGGCTTCTGACGAGTCGTTCCGGCCGCCCACCTAAGCCGCAGACGGCGCCTGGTAGACGGCCGGGCCCACTCGCTCGAAATCGTCGTTGATCCCCGTCAGACTCTCGGTATGACCGATGAACAGATACCCGCCGGGACGCATGACGCCCAGTATGCGCCGGAAGAGCTCTACCTGCGTCTCCCGATCGAAGTAGATGATGACGTTGCGGCAAAACACGATGTGCATGCTCCGCCCCAGGTGGTACTCCTGGTCCATCAGGTTGATGCGCCGGAAGGTCACCATCCTGCGAATCTCCGGGGCGATGCGCACATATCCGGCCTGCGAGCCTTTGCCCTCCATGACGAACTTACGCCTCAGGCGCTCGGGGACCGGCCGGGCCAGCTCCGCCGGGTAGATGGCCTGCACGGCCTTGCCCAGCACCGTCTCGTTGATGTCCGAGGCCAGGATGCTCGGCCGCAGGCCTCGGCGGCCCTCGCGCAGCTCGGCAAGCACCATCGCGAGGGTGTAGGGCTCCTCCCCGGTGGAGCACGCGGCGCTCCAGACGTAGAGCTCACCTGACCCGCCGTGGCGCAATACCGCGGGGACGGCGGTCTTCGTCAGGAAGTCGAAGTGCGCGGGTTCGCGGAAGAAGTCGGTCTTGTTGGTGGTGACCTCGTCGATCATCCTGGCCAACTCGACCCGCCGGCCCTCCGGACTGGAGACAAAGGCGTGGTAGTCGGCGAAACAGTCCATCCCCAGGGCCCGGAGACGCCTGGTGAGACGACTGGCCAGCATGCTCTGCTTGCCCGGCGACAGCTTCACGCCGCACTCCTGGTAGACGAAGGCGGCCAGGCCGTCGAACTCGGCCCGGGTCATCACCATGCCCGGACGGGCCACAGGCAGTTGCTCTTGGGCTCCCAACGCACTCACCCACCTTCTGGCCCGGTGCGGGGCGGACCGGTGTTCGTCCGGGGAGCGCGGGCCAGACAGTCTCGCTGCGGGGCGTGTCGCGCGGAGGCGAACCCACTGTCCGTCTCTTGAGGGCAAAGGTCGGGCGCCGCGACACGGTCTCGCGGCGCCCCAGTATCGGCCTTAGGCCACCTGCTCGGAGGCCGCGTCTTCCGCGTCCTCCAGTGCCGGGCCGGCAACCTCGGCGGCGTCCACCTGCGCCGCGGTGGCCACCGCGGCCAGCTCGCCCGCCGACAGTACCCGGTCGATGTCCAGAATCATCAGGAACCGCTCGTCCATCTGACCCATGCCGCGCAGGAAGTCCGCGCGGATCCTGGTTCCCATCTGCGGCGGCGGCCCGATCTGAGCGTCCGTCAGCTCGAACACTTCCTTCACCGAGTCCGCCAGACAGCCCACCGTCACCGTCTCGCCCTCCATCTCGGCATCGACGATGACCACGCAGGTGTCCACGGTGCGCTGGATCGCCGGCATGCCCAGCTTCTGGCACATGTCGATCAGGGGCACCACATCCCCGCGGATGTTGGTCACGCCGCACATGTACTCCGGCATCCGGGGCACCTTGGTGATCGGCGGATAGTCCAGCACCTCACGGACCTTGGCGATCTCGACGGCGAAGTCCTCTTCTCCCAGCGTGAACGACAGGTAGGTTCCGGCCAGGGACGTCTCTGTTGCTGCCATAGTGGTTGCTCTCCTCTGGGTCAGACGGCGATTCGCTCGAAATCGTCGTCCTCGGTGCGACGGTTGAAGTCTGGTGAGATACCCCGGTCATCCGCTGGGACGACCGCGCCGGGACGTCTCAGCGTCGGGGCCTGCGTCCGCCCCTCCGAGGGCGCTGCGCCCGCCGACCGGCCGCCGAGTTTGAGGAAGGCCACGGCCTGCTCCGCTGTGTCGCAAGCGCACGCGCTCCGAAAACCAGGAGGCCCGACCC
The DNA here is from genome assembly GCA_964423635.1 of uncultured Armatimonadia bacterium. Classification (GTDB taxonomy): domain Bacteria; phylum Armatimonadota; class Zipacnadia; order Zipacnadales; family JABUFB01; genus CAYRFY01. Next base: position 3,196 of record CAYRFY010000352.1, read on the forward strand.
TTATCGTGGTCGCTCACGCGCCGATGCGCAGCACCGTCTCCTCCATGAAGGCGTCCTCCTCCGACCTGGCACAGCGCACCACGTGGGGGATGTCGAGGATCAGCGCCACGGCGCCGTCGCCGAGGATCGTGGCCCCGGCCACCCCCTCGGTCTCGCCGAAGTTCTTGGGCAGCGGCTTGATGACCGTCTGCAGATCCCCGATGACCTCATCCACAACGATGCCCACACGCTTGTCGGAGGACTCCACCAGCACGACCTGCTCGATATCGGCCGCCGAGCCCTCCATGCGGAAGACCTCGCGCAGCCTGACGTAGGGGATGATCTCGTCGCGGACCGAGATGATGTGACGGCCCCCCGCGTTGCCGATGTCCTTCTTGGTGAGTTCGACGACCTCCTGGACCTCGGTGAGCTGGATCACGTACCGGTAGCCGCCGGCCTCGGTGAGCAACCCGTCGATAATGGCCATCGTCAGCGGGAGCTTGAGCGTCACGGTCGTGCCCTCTCCCAGCTTGGAGTGCAGGCTTACCGATCCCCGCAGTTTCTCGATCTCACGTTTGACCACATCCATGCCCACTCCGCGGCCGGAGACCTCGGTGACCACGCCGGCAGTGGAGAAGCCGGGGGCGAAGATCAGATTCAGGGCCTCCTCGTCGCTGAGGCCCTCCGTCGAAGAGATGATGCCCTTCTCCACGGCCTTCTCGGCGATCCTGCGCGGGTCCAGACCCTTCCCGTCGTCGGTGACCGAGACCAGCACCTCGCTCCCCGCTCGGCGGGCCTCCAGCGTCACCGTGCCGCGCCGACCTTTCCCCGCCGCCAGCCGCACGTCCGGCTCCTCGATGCCGTGGTCGATGCAGTTGCGGATCAGATGCACCATCGGGTCGCCCAGACGCTCGATGACGGTCTTGTCCACCTCCGTCTCGCCGCCGATGGTGACCAGGTCGATCTCCTTGTCCAGCTCCGTGGACAGGTCGCGCACCAGCCGCTGGAACCTGCTGAAGGTGGTGCCGATGGCCAGCATGCGTACATTGAGCACCAGGTCGCGCAACTCCCCGGTGAGACGCTGGACGTTCTCCACCGGGGTGGCCAGATCGGGGTCGTCGGAGCGGGCCGAGGCCTGAGTGAGCTGGGCCTGAGTGATGACCAACTCGCCCACCAGATTCACCAGCATGTCCAGCTTGTCCGCGGCCACGCGGATGCTGGCGGCCTGCGCCTTCTCCTTTTGCTTGCGCACGAACTGCTGCTCGGCCAAAGCGGCCCGCACCCTGTCCTCATCGGCGGCTCCCGACTCCACCAGCAGCTCGCCCAGGCGCTTCTGCTGCCCCAGAGCCTCGTGCACGTGGTCCGGGCTGGTGTCGCCGCGCGCCGCCAGAATCTCACCCAGAGGCCTGACCACGTCGATATTGGCGTCCCCTTCGTCCACCAGATCCACCGTGATCTCGCTGCCGTCCTCCACGAAGATGAACACATCCCGCAGCGCGTCCTCGCTGTGCTCCGTGGCGATGGTCACATCCCACCACAGGTAGCACAGCTCCGGATCGATCTCCTCCAGAGTGGGCACATCGCCGCAGTGACCGATGACCACGGCCTCCCCGAGCCCCACGAGTTCGTCCAGAATGGCCAGAGGGTCCATGCCGGTCTGCATGACGCCCTGCAACAGGTGCACGCGGAGGTGGTAAGAGCGCATACCGCCGTCGTCCACGGCCGCCGGATGATCGGAAAGAGCCTCTTGTGCCGGCTCGTCGGAACCCGGCCTCAGAGCCGCCAGATGCTCGATGATCCACTGGCCCGCCGCAACATCGGGCTCTGCCCCGGTTCGCGCCGCCGAGAGTAACTCGACGATGTGGTCCCTGGAGGCCAGGACCAGATCGATGAGCTCCTTGGAGATGCCGAGGTTGCCCTCCCTCACCTGGTCCAGTGCGGTCTCCACGTGGTGCGTGAAGTCCGCCACTGTGTCGAAGCCGAACATCGCCCCCGAGCCCTTGATCGTGTGCATCGTGCGGAACACACGGTCGACCAGCTCGGAGCTGTCGGGGTTGGCCTCCAGCTCGAGGACGGCGTCCTCGATCTCTCCCAGCAGCTCGTCGGCTTCTTCAAGGAACGTCTGGATGTGTTGGTCCATACTGGACATGACGCCATCTCCCCGGAGCGCTTAGCGCAGGACTTTCTGTATGACGGCCAGCAACTGGTCGGGCTTGAAGGGCTTCACAATCCATCCGGTGGCCCCCGCTTCCTTGCCGGCCTGCTTCTTTTGGTCGGCCGACTCGGTGGTGAGCATGATGATGGGCGTGAACTTGTGCGCCCCGTCGGTGCGGATGGCCTTGATCAGCTCGATCCCGTCCATGTTCGGCATGTTCAGGTCGGTGATCACCATGTTCACGCCGGCATCGCTCATCCGCGTCAGTGCGTCCCTGCCGTCCACGGCCTCGATCACCTCATAGCCGGCCTGGCTCAAGGTGAAGGAGACCATCTGACGGATGCTGGCCGAGTCGTCTACGGTCATGATCGTCTTGCTCATGGTCTCACCTCTTCTCCAGCGGAGGCAAAGGGTGCCGCTTCGCCCAGGCCCAGGAGCCCCACGGACTGCAGTACGCCCTCTGACGTATTGCGCAGGGAGAAGGCCTTCTTCCGCTTGCGCGCGGTGTGCTCGGCGGCACACAGAAGCTGGATGGCGGCGGTGTCCATGTCCTCGGCCCCGGCGAGATCGACGGTCACTTGCCCGGCACGGTCGAACGCTCCCACCAGCTCCTCGCGTAGCCGGACGGCGTCGGCGATGCCGATCTCTCCCTCCAGACTCAGCACCAACTCGTCGCCCACTTGCTCGGTACGGGTTTGCACGTTATGGCTCCTCTCGCGTGGGCTAGAACAGCTCCACGTTGTCTCCCAGATCAGCGCCGGCATCCGCAGGGTCTTCCGAAGTGTCACCAGGCATTTCCCACAGCAGCACATCGTCGTCCTCATCCACGGCCGCACCCTCCGCGGCAAGCGACGGGCCCTCCGGCCCGGCCCCGTCCGCTCCCCCCAGTACATCGCGGTGGATTCGGAGCTCCTCCTCCATCGTGTAGCGAGAGGCGATGTCCTCCAGGTCCACATGGCCGGCATCCGTCTGCGCCGTGGCCTCTAGAAGCTCGCACATCTCCGCCAGCTCACCGCTGACGTCCTGGATCTGAGACACCATCTGACGGTCGAAGCGAATCTCGTCCAGAGTGCCGCTGATCGACCGCGACAGCTCCCTGGCCTTATACCCCACCTCATCCCGGGCCTCTGTCACGGTCTCATGCACCTGGGCCAGCTCCGCCAGCGAGCGTTGCAGCGCCCCGTCCAGGGCGGCGTGCCTCTCCGTGCGCACCTGCAGGGCCGCATTGGTCTCGTCCCGCAGGCAAGAGGCCTGCTGGCCGATCCGCTCCAGCCGCCGGATGGCGTCGGAGATGGTCTCCGTCGCCGTCGCCGCCAGCGAGCAGATCTCGTCCGCGCACACCGTGAGTGTACGGCCCTGGTGCCCGAGACGGGCGGTGATGACCACGGAGTTGAACCCCAGCATCAGGATCTCGCGGCTCACGGCGCCGATCTGCGCCGCCCAGGCCCCCATCTTCTCCGCCGCCGCCACCGCGGCCGCCACCGACTGCACGATACGCTCCCCCAGTTCCCGCCCCTGCTCCAAACGCCGCGACAGACCGGACAGGTCGTCTCCCAGCTCCCTGAAGATATCCGTCCCGACCCCCGACCCCATGGCGCCCACGGCCGCCGCCTGGCTGCTGCAGTTCTCGGCGATGGCCATCAGACCCCGCACCAACTGCTCGGCGGCCTCCCGGCTTCCCTCACCGACGGCCCGCAACTGCGCCTCCTGTACCCGCAGCGCGTGGCGTCCGCGCGCCATGGCTACAGTGGCCGCCTCGGCGTCCTCACACCCCGTCAGTTCCGACAGGCCTTCAGCCGCCTCCACCACGGCCTCCTGAACGTGCTCGATGCGCTGCCGCGCGATGTCGTGGAACTGCAACGAGGCCACGACCTCGCCCACGTCACGAGAGATGGCCGCCGCCGCGTCCGCCATTTGCCGGGTGCCGTCATCGGAGCGGGCCAGGATGATGGCGAGGCTGTTCACCGAGTCGTCCACCGAGCGTCGGCACTCCTCGACCCTGACGGCGAACTCACGCATGCCTTTGGCGATCTCGGCATGGGCCGACGTAGCCGCCGAGGCAGCCACATCGGCCAGGCCCACCAGCTCGTCGCTCTGGTCACGAACCCGCTCACCCAGCCGCATGACCTCCATGTGGAAGCTGTTCAGCCGTGTGCCGCCCTCGGAGATGCTGGCCGCCTCGATGGCCGTATAAAGACCCACCATCCGCAGGTGCCGGGCGATCTTGTGCAGGTCGCGCCCCACCTGCGTGAGCTTCCGCAGCTCCGGCCGCAGTTCTCCCAGCCGTTTGTGGCTGGCGGCGATATCGCGTTGCCACTCCAGCAGGTCCGCGAAGGCCTCCTGCGCCACCTGGGTCAGCCCCGACAGGTCCCCCTTCCCCTCCGCCCCCGAGGCCGCGGCCGCGGCGCCGCCGGCCAGACCAGACAGCTCCTGGGCCGAGGCCGCGAAGCCGTACAGACGCTGGCCTACCGCGAGGAACTCCTGCTCAGTCTCGCTGCTCAGATGGCCGAGCTGCTCGGCCACGACGCGAAGCCGCGCACATTTCTCCTGCACCTGCTCGCAGGAGCTGACATCCGCGGGCGCCGATGCTGCAACTTGTGTCGCGATGGCGGTGGGCACCGGAGTTTGCTTGCCTTTCGGTGGGGTGGCAGAATGCCTCGGGGCAACGCCGGACCGGCGGACACCCTCTTTCCAGGGCGGTCCACGGGCCCCGCACGCGCTGGGCCGGTCTAGTCATCGGGATGTGGTGGGCAAACCTTAACAGTTCTGTTGCGCCCAAACTCCCCCCACGACCCGCGCCGACCACGGCTCCCCGCAGGTCACCGCCAACCGGGTGTTCGATGGGTTACCGTCAATTTCCGTGCCATTCTCCGCCACTGTGATGGCTCATTTTCCTGCGCACGTGTTTGCGGGCCGTCACGAAGCGCCCGAAGGGCCCGTGCATCGAGATTCAGGCGAGCTCTGCGGGGCAAAGGTGGGGTCCGGCTGCACAGGAACGGGGGCATCACAGGCTGCGAGACTCAAGGCGCCCTGCATTCAGTCTGCTTGGGAGGATGAGGGTCTGACAGGAGGCGTCGCTGTCTGCACGAA
>CAYRFY010000353.1:0-2207 GCA_964423635.1 uncultured Armatimonadia bacterium
AGGAGTACCAAACTTTCGCTCGAGCGGGGTCCAGTTAGAAAGTCAGGAGGCTCATCATCGCGATCCTGGCCGCAATCCTGTTCCCGGTGTTCGCCAGAGCCCGGGAGAAGGCACGGCAGACGTCGTGTCTGAGTAACCTCAAGCAACTGTCCCTGGGGGCGATGATGTACGCCCAGGACTATGACGAGATCCTCCCGGCGGCCCTGAGCCGCAACCCCATCGACCAGTCGAACCTCTGGTGGCACGCCATGCTGCAGCCGTATGTGAAGAACACCCAGGTCAACGTCTGCCCCAGTGCGATGAACAACCCCAGCTACGGCTGGGCGTATCAGACCTGCGGCTACCGCCTGTGGGAGACCACCTACAGCACCCCGGCGCCGCTGGCCAAGTTCACCCACCCCTCCGAGACGATCATGATCGGTGAGCAGGGGTACATCCGCTGCGGCACCACCGTCTGCTGGTGGATGACCGGCCAGGCCTCCGTGATCCGTCCCTATCCGCGGCATAATGACGGGGCGAACCTGGCCTTCGTCGACGGTCACGCGAAGTGGCTGAAGGAAGACGAGTACAGCAAGACCGACCCTTACTGGACGAGATAGGTCGGCGGTGCCTACGGCCCGGCGAACCGCGATGGCCTCTCGCCGAGCCGGGCACAGGCGCGCCCACGAACGCCATACAGACGCAGATCGGCGCCACCCCCGGACGGGGGTGGCGCCGAGTGGGTTCTGGTGGACCCAAGTCCATGCGGGCCCGGCCACCAACGACGGAGCAGGCATAGGCGGCAGGTCTCACTGCCTCTCCCACGGAGGCGGGCTGTGCTGCGGGACGCCGGGATCGAAGGGCGACGGCTGGCCGGTGGGCTCAGGAAGAGGCTTCTCCTCGTGGTAGGCGATGGTGTCGGTCCACGGCGTCTCGGACCCCGGACCCATTCCTCGCTGCATTCCGTCCCCGTATCCATCATCCTTCACAGTATTCCAGGGGCTCGCGCCCCTGGCTGTGTGACGCCGCTGCGCGGCGCCGCGCGGTCCTTCGGACCGATCTTAGGGAGAATTAACGTTACCTGTCGGAAGGTAGCCTATTTGGGGATGCAGAATAACGCTGGTGAGGTACAAGACCAATCTGGAAGGAGTGGGTAGCTTTGCGACGCGGCTTCACGCTGATTGAGTTGTTGGTGGTGATCGCGATCATCGCGATCCTGGCGGCGATCCTGTTCCCGGTTTTCGCCAGGGCCCGTGAGAAGGCCCGACAGGCCAGTTGCCAGAGTAACCTGAAACAGATCGCCACGGCCGGTCTGATGTATCTGCAGGACTATGACGAGCGACTGCCCGGACATGGATGCGGGTGGCGAGATTGGACCACCCCGCAGAACGAGTGCTGCTACGCCCAGAAGATCTATGCCTACACCAAGAACGTTCAGCTCTTCAGTTGCCCCTCCGATTCCTCGCGGGCCGCGGGCCCGCCGGCCGCCGGAACCGCGCGCCGTGACGGCAACGGCTATGGCAATAACCTCCAGTACATCGCCGGGCGTAGTCCAGTCACAATCGGGCAGATCAAGTCACCCTCCGAGACGATCTGGTACGCCGACTCTTCCGTCGGCTACATCCGAGCGCCGTCCTGCTGCGGCGTAGCGACAACGACACCTCTGTGCACCCAGGCGCCCCGGGTGGACAACATCCAGTGGCGGCACAATGAGGGCGCCAATATCGCCTACGTCGACGGCCATGTGAAGTGGAACAAGCAGTCCGACAAGATCCAGATGACCAACTACTACTGGGATCGTGAGTAGTCCAGCCCGGCATCTACGGAGGCTTCCGGTCGCCGAGCGATGGCTGCCGGCGGGGGATGACACAGGCTACACCATGCCCGGCCCGGAACCTACCGCGATGCCAGATACAGTCACCAGGCACGCTATGGTAACCACTATCGACAGACGCGAGTCGCCCGGACTTACCGGGCGACTCGTACGCCTATGGCTGGTTGCCCTCGCACTCTCTGCCTGCGCTCTTGCCGGCTGCCCGCGTACCGAGGCCCCCACTGCCCCTGCTCCGCCGGCGCCGACAGAGCCTCCCATGCCCACGGTCGCCACCTACCCCACTCTCGCGGAGGAGCCCCGCAGGGCTAAGGCCCTTGAGGCCTACCTGGATACCTGGGACGTCCGGGACAAGTCCCCAGAGACATACAAGCAGGCCCTCGATGCCCTCTTAGCG
>CAYRFY010000353.1:2217-8405 GCA_964423635.1 uncultured Armatimonadia bacterium
CTGCCGAAGGCGGCCGACGCCGCCGCGTACGACAGGGGCCTGCGGATCCTGTGGGACCTGTGCGGAGTGGTGCACAGCACGGCACTCTCACCTGAGATCGTCAAGCACGGCATCGACTGGCAGGAGCCCGTCGTGCCTGAGGGACTTGGCGACGCCCGGGTCTCCCCGGCCGACGCGGTGTCTGCGCCCCTGCGCACGGCGCTTGATAGGCTCCCGCACCGGTGCCTGGCCCTCCTGCGTGCCGTGCCCGTCGATGCCGCCGGGGGCCCCTCGTACTACGACTTCGTCGCCGACCAAACGCGCCAGGTGTACCTTACCCCGCAGCTTCCGGAGTGGTCGCCCTCGTGCCCGATGGACGTCTGTGGCTCCTCCGAGCCCCTGACGCGCACCCTGATCCTCGCCTCGGTCAGCTACATCGACCTTTGCCCGAAGCCGGACTGGTCGCTGGCGGCGGTAGCCGTTCACGAGGCCGCTCACATCGCCTGGTTCCATAGCGGCGAGGTGGAGGCCGATCCACGCCTGCTTCTCCCCATCCCCAACGAGCGCAATGCCTTCGCGCAGATGGCCGCGTTCCTCCGGGGAATGCTCAGCCTCCGCGACCCCGAGCTGAAGGCCTACATCGATCAGCATCGCAAGGCCATGCAGGATGAGCTGGTCCAGGCCCGGCTCAGGGTAAGGGCCGCCAATGAGGTGCTCGCGCTGCCCAGCGATGATGAGAGCAGCCGGACCACCCTCCCGGAGGGGATCCAGGAGGCCAGGCTACGCGCCTTGCCGTAGCGAACTCCGGAACTCCTACCTCACCACCCTCACGATCTCATGCCCCGGGACGGTCACCGTGCCCGTCGGTAGCTCTACGTCCACGGCCTCCGATCCGTGGTTGTACAGCAGCACATCGGTGGTTGTCACCGTCACGTAGACCAGGTCCGCCTTGCCGTCCGCGGAGGCCTCAGGTGACATCGCCGGCACGCCATACCGCCCCGGCGAGCGGATCAGTGCTCCTACCGCCTCCCCCACGGACGCTGCATCCACTCCGAGGGCCACCACGACATGCCCCTTACCCACCGGCCACACCCTCGCCACGGGGTCCACGGGCCCTTCGCCGCCATCGGCGGCCGGTGGCTCGACCGTCACATCGCGCAGCATCACGGATAGCTCGCGGGTGTCATCGTTCTCACTCGCCTTGGCCGGAACCCAGATTCCGGACTCGAGTGCGATGGTGACCCGGCGGCCCTCCTCACCTACGGGACGCTGGAAGACCAGCTCGTCCCTCTCCCCCGGAGCGGCCTGCTTGAGCGGCTGCCCGTCCACGAGGAAGCTCACCGGCTTGTCGAGCCGGCCGACCCAGTAAGGCATGCGCACGCGGCAGGCCTCGGCCGGCAGCGGAATGTGCAGGCTCACGTTGCCGCTCGTCCAGCACACGAAGCCCGCCGTGCGCCAGATAGCGTCGGCCTCGGGGCCGTGGAACCGCCCCTCCCGCCAGGCCTGCTCCGCGGTCTTCTCCCGGGGCATCGCGGGGATCGAGATCGTCCCGAGCTTCCTGGCGGGCACGGCGTGCCGCGCCGGGAAGAGGGCCTCGCCCTCCGGGCTCTGCGGGCGGAAGCCGGCGGGGACGACCAGCGTAAGACCGTCTTCCACAGCTCGACGGAGGGCCTCGGCCGTCTTGCGCTCCGTGACACTTCCGGCGGGCCAGACCAGGAGCTTGAGCTTCTCCAGGGCTCCGTCGGCGATCATCAGCTCATCGAGAAGCTCGATATCGCAGCGGTCACGCACGGCCCGCACCGCCTCGCCAAGGCCGCCGGCGAGCTCCAGGTCCACAGAGGTCCGCGACCAGAAGAGGCCCGCCTCGATCACCGGCTCGCGCACGGTCATCAGGTCCAGGTAGCGCTTGTACGGCTCGCCGCGCGATCCCTGCGGCGGGTTGTCGTAGTGGAACAGCTCCCAGGCGCCGGAGGCCACGGCGTTGTAGACACGGGCGACGATCCCGTTGTCGTCCACGGCTCCGGCGGGCTCGTAGCCGAAGTAGGTCCCGTACAGGCGGCAGGCACTGCCGATGTGCCGGGTGAGTAGGAAGTTCATGCCGTAGTCGGAGGCTTCATTGGTGATGCGCATGCCGGCTCCGTGGCGGGCGACCATCTTGCATTGGGCCGACATATCGGCACCCAGGGCGGGCTGCGCGCCACCGCCGGTGCACATCAGGATGGGCACAGTGGGAGCCAGCTCCCGCGTCGTCGCGATCCACCACTCGGCGTAGTCGGTCATGGCGCCCATATACCAGCGGATCATGTCCAGCCGCGCCCGCAGGTTGTGGCTGTCATCGGGGACGAAGGGAGCAATCTGCTCGAAGGAGGCGTGCCGGGCGCCCCAGGCCTCGTTGAGCGCGGCAATCGTGGCGTACTTGGCCTGCATCTTTGCTCGGAAGTCGGCGATGGCGTGCTCATCGCCGCACCACCAGCCGGCGTGGTCGGGATAGTCTCCGTCCCAGATGCGGGTCCAGATGTTCCCGCCGGCGGTGAAGATCGACTCACCAAACACCCCGCTGATCCCCAGCAGGACGGCCTGCATGTCGGCTTGCTCGTAGTGGGAAAAGAACCGCTCCAGCAGCGAGCGCACCCGGGGCCGCAGGTGGGGGCTCCAAATGGACTGATCGCGAGAGGCATCGCCCGTTGCCAGGTCCACGGCGAGCACCGACTCGTCGGAGTCCTTGAACCAGGGAGGCGTGGCGTAGGCCGGTCCGGCGATGAGAAAGGGCACCCAGCGCAGGCCGTGGGCCTTGAAGAGCGCCAGCTCGGCGTCGTAGAACTCAGGCTCCCAGACGCCCTCTTGCGGCTCCAGGAGCATCCACTTGACGTACGGCTCGAAGGCGGTGACGCCGTGCTCGGCGTACAGGCTCCCGAGCCGGTCCCAGTGGGCGGTGAGCTTCTCCGTTCCGCAGCGCAGTTCGCCGCGCTGGGAGAAGGCCTCACGGGCGGCTTCGGGGCCCTCCACCTGCCAGCCCACATCATTGCCGACGGTGACGACCATCGGGTCGCCGGGGCGGACGGCGAAGTCGGCGGCAAAGGACGGGATGGCGCCGAGGAGCGTGAGGAGCGAGAGCATGTGGGGTCCTCCGAGACGTTGTCAGATGACGAGTTCAGATGCCGCCGAGGCCCTCCTCCACCCTCACCTTGACGCTCCCCGAGTTTCCGGCGGCATGGTAGTCGATGACGTAGAAATGTACGGTGGTCTTGCGAAGCACGTGGAGCCGGATCGCCGGGCGCACCGGGTTGAGCCCATAGGCGGCGAGGGGTTCACCAACATAGACATCACCGGGTTCTTCTCCGCACTCCACGTCGGTGAGGTTCACATCGGCCGGGTCGAAGTCCAGCAGAACATTGCGGGCGGCGCGTTCTCTGTGCCCGGCCCCCGTCCCATAGATGATGGCACCCTCGCCCAGCTCCACCGTATATTCGCCCCCGGCCAGCTCCACTCGGCGTGCGACGTTCTTTAAGTCCGCCTTCACGCAGTGTCGCCGGCCGTCCACAGTGACCAGGCGCTCCACCGTGTCCCCGGCCCTGCTCTTGCCGCTGATCCTGAGCACCACCGAACCGGCATTGTCGGCGGGGTTGCGGTCGATGACGTACGCGTAGACGACTGTGGGCTTCTTGACGTACACGCCGATGTTCGAGTGCGGGAAATGCCCGTCGGGGATGGCGAGACCGGCAATGGCGACGGGCCGGGCCGTCTCCAAAGCGGCGTCCAGGTGCCACAGCACCGACACCTGCGTATTGTCGAAGTCCAGCAGGACGTTCCTGGCCCGCCGACGCTCGTAGGTGCTCGAGGCCCCATAGGCGATGCCCGGGCCGTCCGGGCGCAGAGAGATGTCGTACGTCCCCGGCTCTAGCCGAATCGGGGCCCCGACCTTGCGGGTGTCCACCTCGAGGCAATTGTGCCTGCCGTGCACGGTGACGGTGGCGACGGTGTCACCGGGCGCGGCCGCTACGGGTGCAAAGCGGCCGAACGCGGCCACCCACGCTGTGACCCACAGGATGTGTCTCATCACCGCTCCTCCTCGCAGGACGTGGTTGCAGGCCTGTTCGCCACACGGCCTGCGTCTCCTCCCGGAACGGCCCGCCGTAGGGCCTGCGCCGCCCCAGGCGCCGGCTACCACCCCACCGTCGCCCCCATCTCCCACGCCCGCAGGCTGTGCACCCGCGCTCCCTCTCCCCTACTGACCAGAGCCACGCCGGTGCTGTCTTCCCGCGTCGGGTAGATGCGCTGGGTCATGCACCGGCGGCCGTTGGCGAAGACCTCGAGGATCGAGCGGTCCAGGAAGATGCGGAGTACCAGCGGCTCGCCTGCCGCCAGGTGAAGCGGAGCTTCCTGCACGGTCACCTCCGGGTTCTCGATGCCGCCGACGAAGATGAAGGTGGGGTACTTGACCGTGCGATCCAGCGTGGAGCGCGAGAAGTCGATGCGCAGCAGGCCCTCCGCGGGTGAGTAGGACACCAATGTCTGCTCTTGCCCGTCGAGAGAGCGACGCAAAGCGACGCCGAACTGGGCGCAGGCGGGCACGTCGGCAACGACCTCCAGCTCCAGACAGTCGCCGGAGACCGTCTGCAGAGCCAGCTCCTCGTCGGCGGGCAGTCGGACATCCTCCAGCGATCGTTCGTTGCGGCGGAGCCCCTTGAGTTCCTCCACGGGCTCGATGCCCACGATGCCATCGGGCCGCAGGCTCATCACGCGCGGCAGAGACATGACCCCACTCCACCCCGAGGCCTGCGCGACCTCGGGATCGCGGCGGCCCAGGACCCAGGTCCAGAAGATGCGACGCCCGTTGTCGTCCAGGAGGCTCTCGGGGGCGAAGCACGTTCCGCCCGGCCAGTTCATGCGGTGGTGCTCTTCCGGGATGAAGGTCTCGTTCTCGTAGCGACCCAGGTAGTACCGGGCGCCGCGGGGGTGGCTGATGCAGAGCAGGACGTGGCGGTCGCCGAGTGAGAAGAAGTCCGGGCAGGCGCAGTCCTCCTCGGGCCCGGTCCACTCGGGCTTCGGCTCGTAGAACGGACGCACGTGTTCCCAGCTCAGCAGGTCCGCGGACTTGAACAGGAAGACGGTGTCGCGCTCCCCGCCGGGCAGCACCTTGCCGCCGAGGATAGTGTAGTACATGTCACCCTCGACCCACCCGTGGGGGTCGAAGACGTTGTACACACCGTGGCCGGCCTCGCCCTCTTGAGGGATGGGGATGACGGGGTTGCGCGGGTGCTTCTCCCAGCGGTCGAGGTTGTCGTCGCAGGCGGTGGCGATGCAGATGCCGGCGTTGATGCCGAAGTACATCAGGGTGGGGACGCCGTCCTTGTTGATGAACCCATTGCCGCTGAAGATGCCGATGTCCGGATCATCGGGACCGGGCACCAGAGCCGCCGGGTGATGGCGCCAGTGGAGCAGGTCGGCGCTGGACACATGGCCCCAGCAGTGGCCGCCGTGGGGCAGAGCGGTGTCCTGGAAGATGTAGAACAGGTGATAGCGCCCCCGCCAGTACAGGCAGCCATTGGGGTCAAAGGGCATGCAGACGCCCTCGGGGGAGACGAAGTGGTAGGTGGGGCGATGGGTGTCGGCCAGGAGCTTGTCACGAAGTCGTCGGGCGCTGCGGATCGACTCTTCCATGGTTGCCTCCGGTGCGTGGGCTTCATATACCGGAGAAGTGCGACGGGGAGAGGGAGAGTTCCTGCATGAGGGGCCGCCCATACGGTTAGCGCCTGACGTCGCAGCGGAGCCGAGACAGGGCCCGGCCCCACCGTGCCCGTCGGGCAATGCGGGAGCTCGCACGGTACACGAGACACGAACAGCGGAAGGGCTACGGCGGGCTCACGGCCGCCGGCAGATTGCAGGCGGCGGACGGCAGGGCCGCATGGCCTCGTCCCGCCCTGCGGGAGCGTGAGCCCATGCCGTCCGACGGGCAGGAGACAACGGCGGCGACGGCGCCGCTCCCTGCGGGCCGTGGGCCCGCTTTCCCTCTCCTTCGCGATACGGCTGCTCTGGAGAGGGCCAACGGAAAGACCGGACGGTCGCACGGAGCGGCTGTGCGCCCATGCAGCCCACAGCGCTCACGGCGGCGGGCTGGAGACTCACATTATGCAGGTTCCGGGCGGGCGCCGAGTCACGTCGCCTCACCCCCCCGGCCCCCCTCTCCCTTACTCGCCGATACGACCGGC
>CAYRFY010000354.1:0-8404 GCA_964423635.1 uncultured Armatimonadia bacterium
GCCCCCCGCCCCATCCGCCAGCGGACAGCGGTGGAAGACCTCGTCCGGCGCCTGCTCCCGCGGGCGCGAGAAGGCAAGCTTCCAGGGCCCATCCGGGCCGTCGCCACAGGCCACCTCGATGCCAACCTGCCTGCTGCGCGAGCACACATCGACCTCCGTGAAGGCGCAGGGCCTCTGGAAGTCGAAGACCACCGCCAGAGGCTTGCCGTTGACCCCCACCGGAACCCACCAGTTCCCGGCAGGGCGGCCGTCCAGGAGCCGTCGGCCGTACCGGGTGGCGTCGTCGCGCCAGATGTCGGCGGGGTTGGTGGGCTCCGTCTCGTAGGAGTAGGTTACGCCGGTGAGGATGCAGTCTCCAAAGTAGCCGTCGTTGTCGCTCAGCAGCTTTCCGGGCGGCGCGTCGGCCGCGTCGTGGCTGCCATCCCACCACAGCGTGCCCGCCGGGCAGTACCCGCAGGCAGTCATCAGGACAATGGATAGCGGCATGAAACGGAAAACGAACGCTCTTGTCATCACAGGCACCCCGGTACGCCGTTCTTCGCCGGCTGGATACGCAACAGTCATGGAGTACGTATTCCATGCCCGGAAGCCAAGGGCCTCCATGTCCGGGGGCCTCGTGGCGTCCCGGCCGCGGCCACTACAGGCGCTGTCCCGTGGCCTCGCGGCATTGTCGACGCTCCTGGCGCTAGGCGCCGTCGCCGTCGCCCAGCCCCGGCCGTGCCTGGTGGCCTACGAGGTGGCAACACTACTGCCCGGCCGCCCCGACAACAGCGATGTGCGGGTGCAGTTGCTCGCCGCGGACGGCTCGCTCCCGTGGGGTCCAGCGGGCATTGCGGTGGCGGCCGGCGGCGACTACGAGCGGCGCCCCTGCGCGGTCTCGGACGGCGCAGGCGGGGCGGTGGTCGTCTTCGAGTTCAAGCACGGCGACGGCCCGCGCCGCGGTCAGGTCGATCTCTGTGCCCAGCGGGTGAGCGCGGCGGGGGAGAGGCGCTGGAACTCCGGGCGGCCGGTGGTATTGGCCAGCACCCGCTACCGCGAGCACGGCGCCGTGTCCATAGGTGACGGGGAGGGGGGCGTGGTGGTGGCGTACCTCGTGGACGTGCCCGCCCAAGACGGCCACGTCCACACGGGCGTCTGCGCCCAGCGCATCGACGGCCGTGGCCGCTTGCGGTGGCAGGAGGGGATCAGGTCCGTGGTGCTTGAGGAAGGCAATTGCCGCTGCGCGGACCTGAGCATCGCCGCCTCCGGTGACGCCGGAGCCTACGTGGCCTACCGCCGGGTGGGGACAGGTGCGGGCGGCCATGCAGGCGGACAGATCGTGCTCCAGCGTTTGTCGCTCGCCGGTGCCCGGGCCTGGGAGGCCGTACACCCTCTGGGCCTGGCGATCAGCGGCGAGCTGGAGACGCCCCGAGCCCCTGTATTGGTTGCCGGCCCGAGCGGGAGCATCTGGGTCGCGTTCCAGGCCGGTCCGGCTGCGGCCGGCGGTGTCTACGCCTGCAGGGCGAGCAAGGAGGGCGTCATTGCCCAAGACGGCCTTCCCCTCCGGCTATCCTGCGGCCTCGTCGGACAGGTGGAGGCGGTTCGCGCCGTGCCCGACGCCGCCGGCGGGCTGCTGTGCGCCTTCGGCCTGCTCGCACCCGGTTCGCCGGCCAAGCTCTACTCCACCCGCATCGCCGTTGATGGGCACCTCCCCTGGGCCGCCATCACGCCTCTACTCCGCGGCGCGGGCCAGAGCTACAGAGAGCTCTCGGCCCTCCCGGGGCCGCAGGGGTCCGTGACTGTGGCGCTCACCGCACCCGTGCATACGCGGCACGACGCCGATCAGCACCGGGCCCTGGCCGCACAGAGGGTGGGGCCGGACGGGCGTCCACTATGGGGACCGTCTCCGGTGGAGGTCACCACGCCCCGGGATGGCTCGGTGATCACACCGGGCCTGGCTCCAGACGGGACAGGTGGCGTCTATGTGATCTACGTGCTGAAGACCAAGACCGGCCCGCTCGCCGGCGATACCGGGATCTTCGGTCTCCGCCTCACGGCGGCGGGAAGACGCGCCTGGTCCGCTCCGGCACCCGTGGCCACCGGCTACGGACGGGAGACGGCGCCGGTGGTGGTGTCGGGTTGAGACGGCCCGCCGCCCCGACTTTCTCTCCAGATCGAGCACCACCACAGCGGCGCGCCTGCTCCCGTCTGCGCGGAGATCCGGGGAGAAATGAGCCGCCGGAGGCGTCGGGCCTTGTCGGGGCAGAAAGTACGTCGGCTGCAGGAACGCCCGGGGATGAGCGTTCCTGCAGCCGAGACGAGGGGACCGGTCCGGCCTTTTGGCCGGCCCTCGAGTTTTCACCGTTGCAGCGTACCGTACATCGCTCAGACCGGTGCGCTATATACACTATTCGCCGCCCGCCAAGTCACACCTTCCCGGCCACCGGAAAAGATGGCGCCCCGTATCCCCGTGGCCGTCAACCGAACAGATCCGCCAGCGCCCCGGTTGCCTCCTGCACCACCAGCTCCAGTGCCTCCGGTGCCAGCTTGGCCCAATAGCGGGTGTTCACCTCATGTCCGCCGCGGGCCATGGCCCCGGAGGTGGGGATGTACCCCACATACTGGGTGGTGCAATGCGCGATATGGGTGTAGCTCGCGGGCGAGGCCAGCTTGATCTGCAGACCGCCCTCCACGAAAGGCTCGCCCGGGAGCCCGACGATGGCGCTGTCGCCGATGCGCAGGACCTGAACCTCGTAGTCAAGTACCGGACTGCGCCGTCGCATGAGATGGACGCTATAGATGCTGGCCGCCACCATCCAGTCCGTCGGCACTCGAGTGTGCTCTTCATCGGCCCACACCGGAGCGGGCTGCCTGTCAAGGATGTCCGAGGCCCATGCCAGCTCCTCCGCCGGGACCTCGCGCAAGGGCAGCGCCACCTTCCGCACCAGCCATTCTATCCGGGCCTCATCGGCGAAGCTTACCGTCTCCAGAGCCCTCTCCACATCGGCCGCCAGTGTCTCGCCCATCGCCCGGTGATCCTCCACATAGTCCGGATCGAAGGGAGGCCAGGGGTTGATGTTCCCACAGGCGCCGTTGATGGCGATGGGCACGCAGCCTTCTCCATGCCGGGCGCGCAGGGCGTTGCACAGCGCGCCCGGCCAGTCGGGGGACACCACCGGGCGCGGGAAGACATGCACGGGGTGGCAGGCGTAGCTGGCCGCGATGCCCGCGAGCTGCAGAGATGGCCGCCGGAAGCACAGCACACCGACCTCGGGGTCGATGGGGCCCTCAATGTACGCGATCTCCGTGGGGCCAAGAGGACCGGCCCACGTACGTCCCGGCATGCTCACCAGCCCATTGCGCATGACGGCACGGCGGTTGAAGGCCAGGCGGCCCTCGATACAGCGGCCGGCGCCCACCGCCGCCGGCTCCAGCGCCTCGCAGGCCAGACCGATCGCCTCGATTGCCCGCGCCGTCGCCAATTCCGTATAGCTCGCCTCCGCACCCGTCACCCACTCAAACTCGGGGTCCTCCAGGGGGAAGTCCGGGTCCAGCATCACACGCCCCAGCGCCGGGGCCGAGTGGGTCTGAGTGGCGTGCACCATGACCGCCTCCGGAGCAAGACCAAAGCGCTCCGCCGCGGCGTCACGGATCCTCCGGGTGCACGGCTCGGCGAGCAAAGTGACATCCAGGGTGAGCACACACACCCTTCGGCCGGAGCACTCGACCACCATTGCCCGGGCGAACAGGGGCTCCCACACCAGCCTCGCCGGTCGATGAGAATCGATGTTCCCGGCCAGATGGGTACCGGCAGGAGGGGTAATGTCCACCTGTGCGAAACCGGCAAGTAGCGAAGCGGCGGTTGTCATGCGAATACTCCCGGGTCCAGAGATACCACCAACTCGCCAGTCTTCGCCGGGAGAGCAGCCACCGCCTGCCCGAAGCGACGACGGCAGACAGGATGGACAGGACAGCGGCGGATGACGACAACGACCGTCGGACGGGATCGGCAGGATAACGGCAACGGCAGAGGAACAAGATACCCTCAGATGACAGCCGTTGGTGGCGAACGACTGGGACGAGCCCCAGGATTCGCTTCAAACGTCAAGGAGCGCGCCCACACAGGCGTCCAGGTGACTGCATGCTATCTGTTGGTCGTCCGCTGAGTGCCGTGCTCGTGGTGTCTCTGGCTCTGCTGCTGTGCGGGGCCGCAATGCCACAGAGCGCGAACACGTCCTTTGACTTCGAGACCGGAGACCTGCAGGGCTGGGAGGTGGTCGAGGGGCAGTTTGGCCGCCTTGTGTGCGACCGCAAGGTCTTCCATCATACCGGAGAGCCGTACAACAAGCAGGGCGAGTTCTTCCTCTCGACTCTCGAGACCGTCGACTATCGTCCCAACGACGGCTTCACCGGGGTCGTCACCTCCCCCGCATTCACTCTCACCACGCCCCGAGTGTGCTTCCTCGTCGGCGGCGGCAATGGCGCCGGGGAGTATGTTGCTCTCTGCCTGGCCGAGGAGGAGGACGAGGTCCGCGCTGCCCGCGGCGACAACAGCCAGACCATGCGCCGCCATATGTGGGAGGTGACACAGTTCGTCGGCAGACGGGTGTTTCTCCGCCTGGTTGACAAGGAGACCGGCGGCTGGGGGCACATCACCCTAGACGACTTCCGCCCCCCCACCGACGAGGAACTCGCCACGCTCCCCGCCGACGCCTCACCCGCCCCGCCGTCGCCCTTCAATCTAGACTGGCGCCGCCATTGCGCCGACCGTCTGGCCTCGACCCGGGCCGCCGTGGAGGACCTCCGTGACACCTTCGGCCCGCTGTACCCGCGAGCCGGGGAGCGGCTGGAAGCGCTGGCCGGGCTGACCGCGGAGCTGGAGCGAATCGGTTCGCCCGGCGAGAAGGCCCGGCTGCGCTCCCTGGCGGCGAGGGTCGATGAGCTTTCCAACCAGGCGCTCCTGGACAACCCCCTCCTGCGCGCTCAACCGATCCTGTACGTGTCCCGGAACCAGTACAAGCGCGATCACCACAATAGTGAGACCATGTTCCAGAATGGGGCGGTGCACGGGGGCTTCGAGGGCGGCGGTGCCCTGCGTCTACTGGACCTGAGCCACGACGGGCGGGTGCAGACCCTGCTGGACGCCCCTGAGGGTATGGTGCGCGACCCCGAGGTGCACTTCGACGGCCACCGGATCCTCATCTCCTACCGCAGGGATAGGGCCGATGACTACCACATCTACGAGCTCGGAGCGGACGGGTCCGGCCTGCGGCAGCTCACAGTCGGAAGCGAGATCGCGGACATCGACCCGATGTATCTGGCCAACGGAGACATCATCTTCGCCTCCACCCGCGATCCCAAGGTCTGCGCCTGCAATGTGCACCGCCAGGCGAACCTGTTCCGCATGGACGCCGACGGCCGCCATCTGCGCCAGGTCAGCGGCAATACACTCTTCGATGGCCACCCGTCGCTACTTCCCGACGGGAGAGTGCTGTACTCGCGCTGGGAGTACGTGGACAAGCACTTCGGGCCCGCTCAGGGCCTGTGGACGATGAACCCCGATGGCACCAACCACGCCGTGTACTACGGGAACAACGCCTGGTGGCCCGGGGCGATCCTAGACGGCCATGCGCTGCCCGGCGGCGAGCGGGTCCTTGCGACATTGGGCTCCTGCCACGCCCCGCCCTTCGGGGAGATCGCGATCATCGACCGGAGGACCGGCTTCGATGGGCAGGAGCCGATTGTGAGAAGCTGGCCCGCGGGGCCGGTGAGCCGCAATGGGTATGACCACGTCTGGGAACTGCCGCTGCGGTACGAGGACCCCTGCCCTTTGTCGGACAGGTATTTCCTGGCCTCGCGGACCATCGACGCCGCCGGCGACCAGTACGGCATCTATCTTCTGGACGTGTTCGGCAATGAGGTCCTGGTGCATCGAGATCCCCAGCGCGGCTGTTTCGACCCAATGCCGCTTGCCCCGCGGAAGCGGCCGCCGATCATCCCCGACAGCGTGGCCTACGGCCGACCGGAGGGCACGTTCTTCGTGCAGGATGTCTACCGCGGAACGGGCATGGAGACGGTGCCCCGCGGGAGTGTGAAGTGGCTGCGGGTGGTGGAATCCCCGCCCAAGCGGTTCATCTCAGGGGGAGATTTCAACAACGGCGCGAGGCAGGCGCCGGCCATGAACTGGTCCGATGTGGTGAACAAACGCATCATCGGCAGAGTGCCGGTGGCAGAAGACGGGTCTGCACACTTCCGCGCTCCGGCGGACAGATTCCTGTTCTTCCAGTTGCTGGACGAGGACGGCATGATGATCCAGAGCATGCGCAGCGGGACGATCCTGATGCCCGGTGAGAACCGGGGCTGCGTGGGCTGCCACGACGAGCGCAATACGGCGGCGCTCTCCTTCCACAGGCCGCAGGCGGTGGCGCGGCCCCCGGCCGACCCCGAGCCGTGGTACGGGCCGCCCGGGGAGTTCTCCTACGCCGCCGAGGTCCAGCCCGTTCTCGACCGCCATTGCGTCTCCTGCCATGACTACGGCAAACCGGCGGGCGAGAGGCTCAACCTCTGCGGGGACAAGACCCTGCTGTTTTCCATCTCATACCTCGAATTGCACCGCAAGTCGGGCACCGGCTTCGTCCCCGACAAGCCGGGCGCCGAGAAGCGCCTTATCAAGGTCGTCAACCATGGCCCTCCCGAGGTATTGCCGGCCTTCTCCTGGGGGTCGCACAGAAGCAAGATCGTGGACCTGATCCGTGGCGGCCACGCGGACCTGCGCCTAGATTCAGAAAGCCTCGATCGCCTCATCACCTGGATCGACCTCAATGCCGTGTACTATGGCTCCTTCGCCTGCGCAAGGCCCGACAACCTCGGGGGGCGCTGTCCCCTTTCGCCTGCCCAGATCGCCAGGCTGAAGGTGCTCACCGGCATGGAGGTGGACAGGGAGGTGGAGGCCTCGTACGTCAATCTCACTCGCCCCGAGCTGAGCTACTGCCTGCGGGGAAACCTCTCCACGACGGCCGGGGGCCTGGCGGAGCCGGAGACGGCGCGCTACGCCGACAAGAGCAGCCCCCAGTATCAGGAGGCCCTAAAGATCATCCGGGCCGGAGCCGCGGAGCTTGCCGCACGACCCCGCATGGACATGCCCGGAGCGGTGCCCCACGAATCCTGCCTGCGGGCGCAGGAAGAGACCGAGGCGCGCCGGGACGCTGAAGAGCAGGCCCGGGCGGCGCTGAGAGCGGAGGCCGCGAAATGACCGCGCTCACGCCCAAGCAGCGCATGCTCAACGCCTATCGGGGCATTCAGAGCGACACCGTTCCCGTCGCCCCGGAGTTCTGGGTCTACTATCCGGCCAGGCTGTTGGGGCTGGATATCATTACCTTCGAGCGCGAGGTGCCGTTCCATCAGGCCCTGAAGACCACTTTCGAGACCTTTGCCTGTGAGGGCTGGGGCATCGTGTCGGCGCCCATCGCCAATCCCGACGTCAGCGGCGGCGTCCGGGAGGAGTGGGTCAACGAGAGTCGGCTGCGCACCGGATGCACCCTCCACACCCCCCACGGAGCCCTGACCTCGGTCAGTCTGGCAGATAGGGAGGAGCCAGGCTGGGTGGTGGAGCGTCCGATCAAGGACCTCGTCGCGGACCTGCCGGCCTTCGAGTGCGCGCATCTCCCGGACCCGGCGGGCCTGGACCCAACGCCGATGATCGAGGCCTGGGAAGAGGTGGGGGAGAGCTACCTGCTCGAGGCCTTCCTGGGGGTGCCGTTCTTCGACTTCCTCGCCGGCAACCTCGAGGGCGGATTCGAGGCGGGAATCTACGCTCTCGGCGAGTTCACGGACCTGCTCCTGGGCCTGCGCACCCGCTACATCGAGCACCTGGTGGCCAAGGCGGCCGCCATCTGCGAGAGAACGCCGCTGGAGAGCCTCTTCATCGGCTGCTCCTGGAGCTGCAATTCGCTGCTGGGGCCACGCCTGTGGCGCGAGTGGGACAAGCCGGTGATCGCCGCGGTGGCCGAGGAGGTTCACCGCCACGGCAGGCTCCTGCACGTCCATCTTCACGGGGCCTGCATGGAGACGGTGCCCGATCTGCCGGAGCTCAATATCGACTGCGTCTGCCCCTTCGAGCGTCCCCCCGGAGGCGACGTGGACGGCCTGGAGGGCCTGCAGGAGGTGGCGAGGCTGCTGGCGGGCAGGACGACGATGAACGGCAATGTCCACACGGTGGATACGCTGATTCGCGGTACGGAGGCGGATGTGCGCCGCGAGGTGCGGGAGGTCCGGCAGGCCTTCGCGGGCAACCCGCGGGTGATCGTCGGCACCGGCGACCAGGTGGGCCGCGAGACACCGGAAGAGAATCTCCGCGCCATGATCGAGGAGGCGAGAAAGGGGGAGGCCGGATAGCTGTTGTCGCTGGCCTCTCCCGGCGAAAGAG
>CAYRFY010000355.1:0-2028 GCA_964423635.1 uncultured Armatimonadia bacterium
CTCGCAACCACAATCCCGCCGCCATCGGCCGCCGGGACTTTCACGACAGGCTCTGCAGTCCCGCAGACCGCCCCTGCGCTAGCCGCCAGCTATCTAGGGCGCCTCTCGGGCCAACAAACTTCCTCCGGTGTGTCACGCTGTGCCCAAGCCGTGTATACAGACAGGTGATAGAGGCGGGCAGAGCCAGATGCGGAGCCGGCGTCGGGTCCGCCCTGTGCCATCCGTCCGCGTACCTCCTGGGGCAGAAGGAGCGTGACAGACGATGGGCGTACCCTCGGCACCTCGACTGACGACGGCAGATGGAGCCTTGCCTGTGGTGAGCGTCACCGCGCGCGGGTGCGTGCGGCCCGCGCCGGCAAGCCTCAGCATCGTGCAGAGATTCACCAATGCAGGACCTCCGGCGGACGTGATCTACCACTGCCCGCTGCATCCGGACTGGGCTGTGGGCAAGGTCACCATGCGCTGCGGTGACAGGACGATTGAGACCGAGATCCTACCCGATCGACAGGCGGAGGCGATCTTCGACCGCGCCCGGGAGCAGGGCCACACGGCGCTCCTGGCCGAGGAGCAGGCGGCCGACGAGCTGCGGCTGCAACTGGCCAATGTCCCCGCCGGGGCGGACGTGGAGATCACCACCGAGGTCATCGCCACTCCGGCCGTCGGCGAAGGCCGTGGCTCCGTGGTCATTCCGCTCATCAATGGCCCCAAATACGGGGGCTCTGAGGCCCAGCAGCCCGACATCGATCTCCTTCACCCGGACGCACGGACAACCGTGTGCCATCTCGACCTGCGCCTTGATGTGGAACAGGCCCGGATAGACGTGGGCCGAATCGAGGGCGACAGCATCCGCTGCCAGGTTCCGCCGGTCGGACAGGTCAAGATCGACTTCGTCGCCGAGCCCACGGCTTTGTACCACGAGGATGATAGCGGCCGCTACCTGGTGGTGGGCGTGCCGCCCCTCCCGGCGCAAGAGGGCCGGGCGTGGGGCGAAACCGCCATCCTCCTGGACCGGAGCGGGTCCATGGGGGGTCAGGGGCTCGCCGTGGCCGCGGCCATGGCCCGAGACATCGCCGGGCGCCTGGGAGACGCACTCCGCCATGTCTATGCCTTCGACACCACCTGCACGCGGGTCTGGACCGCCGCCGGGGCCGAGGACGCAACTGCCCCGTCCACCCTCTCCGCCGCCGACGCCATCTCCCGGGTGAGCGCGGGCGGCGGCACCGAGCTGAGGGCGGCCCTGAAGCGTGTGGGGGCCGAGTTGTCCGGTCAGATCACCGAACTGGTCCTCATCACCGACGCCCTGGTCTCTCAGGACGAGTGCGGTGCCCTGGTCAGGGCCGTCCGGGCACTGTCTCGCGCCGGGATCGCCGTCCACGTGATCCTGGTCGGACCCTCGCCCGGCCGCTTTGTCGCCGACTGCATCTCCCACGCCGCCGGCGGCCTGTACCTCGAGCAGGCCGGCTCGACATATGATGCCGCCGAGCTGAACCAGGCCGTGACCCGCTTTCTATCCGGTGGCGCCACGGTAGTGGGAGTCGGCGTTGATGGTGAGGTCTCTGCCTGCCGACGACTGGTCCGCGGACGTCCGGTGATGCTCCCTCTGGCGCCCGGGGCCCCGGTGCGGTCGGTCACTATCGAGCTCGAGGGGCAACCGGCCATGGATGTCCCCGTGGTCGCCTGCCCCGAGGCCCGGGCCGTCTGGGCCCGGCAACGGGTCATGGACATCGTGCACAGCGCGTGGGCAAAGGGACAGAGTATCGACCAACGCAGCGACGAGATCCGGTCCCTGGGCCTGGAACACCAGATACTGACCCCCTTCACAGCCATGGTTGGCGTCGATGCCTCCCGGACCTGCGATCGTGCCGGCGCCCGGACCATCGTTGCACAGGCGTCGCTGCCCGTGGGCATCGACGCCCGGACCTTCGCGGGACGCGGTGGCTGCCTGCACAGGACGGCCTACAGAGCATTCGCGGTGTCGCTGCCCGGCGACGCCGCGCTCAACCTCCGTCGCAGCGACCGCCGACCGAT
>CAYRFY010000355.1:2038-8387 GCA_964423635.1 uncultured Armatimonadia bacterium
GTGTCCGGGTCGGACGAGCAGGCGGTCGTCGAGGAGGCCACTCGGCTCCTGGCGGCTATCCTGCGAGGGACCAAGACGGCGGGCGAAGCTGAGAGTCTGGGGCTGCTCATCGGGCCATGGATCGCCCTGTACAGCCGCAGCGCCATCGCTCTGGCGGCCATGGCGCTGTGGAATGCGGGCTGCAATGCCCTGGGAGCCCTACTGATCTGGGAGGCGCGGCTGTCGCTGGCGGCGGTGAACCGGACCGAGGCACCGGCCGGACGGCTGCTGACGCTGGCCGAGGAGATCGCCGACCGGCTGCGGCAAAAGTCCCACCCGCTGTGATCTCGTGCCCGTCCGGGGCGACGGAGCAAGTCCCGACGGGACCGTCGCGGGCGGGACAGAAGCGGGGCTCGGTGCCGGCCGCCGAGCCTCGCTTCGTCTCAGCGAACCTTGTGGTTGTCTATGAGCCGCTGCGCCTGTTGGCAGACCCGGCGGCGCAGGGCCTGAGGGGCGAGCACCTCCACGCTGCCTCCCAGACCCAGCAACCACGATTCGAACTCCTCGGTGAGCGCCACATTGAGCCGCAGCTCAAGGTCATCATCGGCGTGGCGCGTCAGCTCCTGAGTGGGGTGGACGCAGGCCTGGGCCAGACGGCGCGCCGCCTTTCCGGTGATGCGGAGACGGACGGTGTGCCGGCGCCCTCCCACCAGCTCCCAGGCCCCGGAGAAGTGCTCCTCGAGGTCGTAGTCCTCGTCCACATCCGCCCGCTGTGCCAGCACTTCCAGACTGGTGAAGCGATCCAGTCGGAAGGTGCGCACGGAACGGCGCTGCTCGCAGTAGGCCACGATATAGTGGGCCTGAGCCCGGTAGATCACCGCATAGGGGTGCAGGATGCGCTCCGACGTGGTGGCGCTCTCGGGGCTGTTGTAGGTGCCCCGCAGCTTCCGGCATTCGCGCCGCGCCTTGAGGGCAACCTTGAGATTGCGCGGCGTCGCCGGTCCATCCTCGGCCCGGGGCTGGATGCGCAGGCCCTCCTCACCGGCGTACAGCCGTGCCTCCTCGGTGCCGCAGGCCGCCGCCAGCTTCCCCACCAGAGCATCCGCGCCGATCTCCAGAGCGTCGGGTAGCGCACTCTCCAGCCAGTCCAGGGCGTAGTGGATCGCGCTGAGCTCGGTGGCCGAAAGCAGCGGGGGCAGGCTCCGGTCCATGGGCGACAGATAGTACCCCGCCCCATCGTTGCTCACGGGAAAGCCGGCCTCCACCAGCAACTCCACGTCGCGGTAGACGGTACGCTCGGACACTCCCATCGCGGCGGCCAGCGCCGCGGCCGTGCTGGTCTCGCGCCCCTGGAGCCGCGGCAGCTCCCGCAGCAGGTGCAATACGCGCAGACACTGGTTCACCGGGCAATCGCCTCCTGCACCGGGATGAGCCGGTCCGGGCTCCACCGCGATGTTCCCCGGAACTGCGGCCGGAAAGCCCCGCCGGCTCGCGCGATGTCATCCTGAGCGACAATCCCGCGTAGCGGGATAGCGAAGGATCCCTTACTGGCACGAGGAGATTCTTCGGGCTGCTCCCTTCGGGAGCGCACGCCCTCAGAATGACGCGTCCGGCCGGGCCCCGAGCGCATCACGCCGGTGTCAGAGCCGGTGCATCGCCGCGGACCGCCACGGGATGACCGCGCTCGGCGTGAAGATCGCCCCCCGGAAACGCTTTTCGGAGCTTCCTCCCCGCCCGCGAGTACTCCTGCCTGCAATGCACGGTGGAGAGGCCCTGCATCCGGGCAACCTCGCCGTGCCCGAAACCCTCCACCGCCACCTGCCAGACAACGGCAACCTGTCTGGCACTCAGTCCCACCTCGGCCGCCGCGAGTGCCACCATCAGGTCCTCCTCACAGGTCGCCTCGCAGAGCACCTCACACCGGCAGTCGGCAACACTGGCGTGGTCCTCGTTCAGGGCAAGACAGCCTGTGTGTCTTGCGATCCGGCTGCTGTGGTACCGGGCGAAGGCGTTGAGGGCCACCCGATAGACCCAGGCCAGGAACGTCCCGCGCTCCGGCCGGTAGGTGGCAAAGCCCTTGATCGCCCGCAGCAGGGCCTCGGAGGCCGCGTCCTCCGCGTCCTCCACACACGGGAACCACCTCCGCGCCCAGCGCAGGAACATCCCACTGGCACCGAGCACCTCCCAGAGTACCTCCCGGGCTCTCGCATCGCCCGCTGCCGCCCGCTGGGCCAGCCACTGGCATTTCCCGGCCTCGCGCCCCGATCTCCCACCCTCCCGAAAGCGCCCAACTGAAACACGACCCGCGCCCTTGCCGGTCCGCCCCGCCTGTCCGCCGCCCAATGCGGTCAAACGCATATCCATCGCGACCACTTCCTGGTCCGGGAGCCTGCGGCCGCCGCCCCGCGATCGCAGGCCCCCACAGACGCTTCACACGCAGAAGGCCCCCCCGGCTCCTTCTGCTTGTCCGTGTGCCGGTGCACGACCCGGACACTATTTATACTCAGGAGGGGTGACACCGCATGACAGTCACAATGGGAAATCCAGGCGGTGGGGCAATTGCCGTGGAGCCATGCGTGGGCACCATTCCCGCACCACGGCAGGCGGATGAGGTCGCCGGCCACGGGCGACGTGCCTCCCCCGCCCCGCCGGAACTCGGTGGCGACTGCCCGCCGCGTCTTTGCCGTGAAGGGCAATCGGCTCTGCGTGTTGAATACTCGCTTTGTCTTGACGTTCCGGATCTCCCGACTCCAATCTCACCGGAGGCCATCATGCTTCATCACCGTACCCATCTTGCAGGCGCCTCACTGGTCCTGCTGCTTGCGTTTGCGTCCGGTCTGTGCCTTGCCGCCGAGAACATCTACCCTGACCCGAGCTTCGAGCAGTCCGGAATCCCGGGCGTGGCCCGCACCGGCGAGCGGGCCGGCTACCTGCGCGTCGGCGCCAGGGACCACTGGTCCCACATCGGCCAGCGCATTGAGGTCGAGCCCTTCGCCCGCTATCGGGTGAGCGAATGGGTCAAGGGGACCATCAACGGCGAGGGCTTCTTCGCCCCCTACTGCTACGACTGGAACAGCTATGTGTGGTCGTTCGCCACGTCTCGCACTCCGCGGACGTCCGACGAGTGGGTGAAGATGGAATTGACCTTCATCTCCCCGCACGAGACCATGTACGTGCATCCTTTGGCCTATATCGAGGCCGCCAACTGCGAGGCCTGGGTGGATGACATCGTGGTGGAGAAGATCGGCGAGCCGGCGCAGGTCATGGCGGAGCTTGAGGCCAGGCAAAACCGCTCCGCCTCGGACAACGAGATCCTGGCCCGCTGGCTGCTGAAGGAGGGCCGGCGGGAGGATGCCGCGGGCCTGATGGGAAGCACGCAGGGCGTCACCCGCGCCGACATCGCCTGCATCATCGCCGCCGACATCGCGGATCCGGCCGCCCGCCGACCCTTCATCGTGCAAATGGTCGCCGCCGGCGGGATGACCTACAACGACGGCATGAAGCGGTTCGGCGAGATCACTCAGGGCCTGAGCACACAGGACAAGATCGCCATCTGCGAGGATGCGGTGGAGGCCAACCCGAGCTCCGAACTGCCGGCCCGCAGCCTGCAGATCATGCTCACCGGGGCCGGGGGCACGACCTCGAGCCTGGCCACGGTGGCCGAGGCCGAGGTATCGCTTGCCGAGCTTGGCGCATCAATACAGCGACTGATGGGTCTCGTCCCGGCGGGGAGCAAGGCGCAGGAGGAGTTGAAGACCGCCATGGGTACAGTCGACCGGGAGCAGCAGGAGCTGTCCCAACGCAGAGCATCTCTGGGCAAGTGCACGGTAATCATCGGGGGCAAGGCGCTCTCGCCGGCCACGCACGCCATCGTCGTCCCCGATGAGCCCACGCTTCAGGAGGAGCATGCGGCCAAGGACCTGCGCTACCATCTGGAGCTCATCACCGGCAAGTCCCTCCCCCTGGTCAAGGAAGCCCAGGCGGGGAACGCAATCGCCCTCAGCGTGGGCAAGACCGGGGCCGCCGCGGGCATCGACTTCCCCGGTCTGGGCATCGAGGGCATCCACATCAAGACTCAGGGGCCCGGCCTGATCCTGGCCGGCAACAAGAGGGGCGTGCTGTACGCCACCTACACGTTCCTGGAGGACTATCTCGGCTGTCGCTGGTTCGCGCCGGACTGCAGCAAGTGGCCGACTGAGGGCACCCTCGAGGTCCCGCAGATCGACAAGCGCTACGTCCCGCCGCTGGAGTACCGCGCCACGGACTATCCCAGCTCGCGGCCGGCGGACTTCTCCGTGCGCAACAAGTACAACGGAGCGTCGCACCAGCCGGACGAGGCGCGCGGGGGCAAGATCAGCTACCGCGGGTTCGTGCACACCTTCAATGCCCTGGTCCCGCCGGAGAAGTATTTCGCCGAGCACCCGGAATACTACTCGGAGATCGGCGGCAAGCGGGTGGGCCCCGACCACAGCCAGCTTTGCCTCACAAATCCTGAGGTGCTGGCCATCGCCATCGACACCGTGAAGCGCTGGATCCGGGAATCACCGGATGCCACGATCATCTCGGTGTCCCAAAACGACTGGCACAACTACTGTCAGTGTGACGAGTGCACCGCTCTGGCCGAGCACGAGGGCTCGCAAAGTGGCCCCCTGCTGCACTTCGTCAACGCCATCGCCGATGCGGTGAAGGACGAGTCCCCCCACATCATCATCGACACCCTGGCCTATCAGTACACGCGCAAGCCGCCGCTGCATGTCAAGCCGCGGCCCAACGTGGCCGTGCGGCTGTGCAGCATCGAGTGCTGCTTCATCCATCCGCTGGAGACCGACGAGTACAACAAGACCTTCGTGGATGACATCAAGGGCTGGAACGCCATCTGTGACCGGCTGCACATCTGGGACTATGTGATCAACTACGCCCACAGCATCTGTCCCTTCCCGAACCTCTACGTCCTTAAGCCCAACATCCAGTTCTTCATCGACAACGGGGTGACCGGCATCTACGAGGAGGCCTGCTACTACACCCCGGGCAGCGAGCTGCAGGAACTGCGCACTTATGTCATGGCCAAGCTCCTGTGGGACCCGAGCTATGACACGGACGAGGCCATCGATGAGTTCTGTCGGGGCTACTGGGGGCCGGCGGGCACTTACATCCGACAGTTCATCAACACCGTGCACGAGTCGGCACAGAGCATTCCGGACATGCACGTGAGGATCTACTCGCCGCCGAGTGTGGGGTACCTCACCGACGAGGTGCTCAGCAAGTCCGAGGCACTCTTCGACCAGGCCGAGGCCGCGGTGGCCGATGATCCCACCCTCTTGCACCGCGTGCAGGTGGCCCGGCTGCCGGTTCTCTACACCCGCATCGCCCTGGCCACCTCGGGGGCGTACACCCGGGAAGGCGACGCCCTCGTGCAGTCGGGGGGCACGGACGTTTCGGCCCTGGCCGAGCAGTTCGAGCGCATCGCCCGGGCGGCGGGAGTGACGAAGGTTCGAGAGGGCGGTCCGCTGGCATCGCTGGACGCCTGGCTGGCCTCGCTGCCTCGCGGTCAGAAGAAGCTGGGCATCCGCTCCATCGCCAATCCGAAGCTGCAGGTGTCGGTCATCCCCGAGGCCGGTGGAAGGCTCTGGAGCATCAAGCACCTGCCCTCCGGGCGCGAGCTGCTGCGGGTCGCCGGACAGCCGGGTTCGTTTGAGCCCACCGAGGGCGGGTACGAGGAGTACTCCGAGAGCGGCTACCGCTCGCCGGGGTTCAGCGAGGCCTACGAGGTGCTGGCGGCCGACGAACGCTCCATCACTTTGGAGGCCGGGCTCCGCAACAATCTCAAGCTCACTCGGTCGCTATCGCTGGACCCGCACCGCGCCCTCCTGAACGTCGAATCCACACTGACCAATGTGGGGAATGCAACCACTGCGGCATGCCTGCGGGTACACCCGGAGTTCGCGGTCTGCAGCACGCAGAGCGCGCACGTCAGGGTGCGCCAACCGGACGGCACGTGGCAGACCACGGACCTGGCCAGCCCGGAGGACCCGAAGGCCGAGAAGGAGATCTGGCTGCGTGGCGAGGACCTGCCGGCCGGGCGCTGGGCGGCCGTCGACCTGCAGACCGATCTGGCCATCGTCAATCGCGTCGCCAGGGACGATCTGGAGTCCTGCCTGCTCAACTGGAATGGCGAGAAGTCCCGGGTGAACCTGGAGCTGTTCTCAAAGCAGGCAAAGCTGGCTCCGGGCGAGACGCTGACCCTGCAACACAGCTACGAGGTCGCCTATCCCGCCTCAGGGCGGTAGGGCGGCCATGCGGGGAGGAGCCGTTAGCCGTGCTCCCGCCCCGCCTGCGGGGAGGGCCAAGGTGGGGTCCCGGCCGTTGCGCA
>CAYRFY010000356.1:0-8379 GCA_964423635.1 uncultured Armatimonadia bacterium
CCTCCGCCAGAATCCACAACCGCGTCCGCGCTCCTCCGTGCCCGCGGTCTTCCAAGACCGCACCGTGAACCACCCGGCCTCCGCCAGAATCCACAACCGCGTCCGCGCTCCTCCGTGCCCGCGGTCTTCCAAGACCGCACCGTGAACCACCCGGCCTCCGCCAGAATCCACAACCGCGTCCGCGCTCCTCCGTGCCCGCGGTCTTCCAACTCACACTATGCAGGGCCCAGGCGGGCACCGACTCACCCCGCCTATCGGCGTCTCTTCTAGCCGCTTTCGCTCTCCTTCGCGATGCGGCCGTTCAGCCCTACGGTCGTCGTCGCCGTTACCCCGCCGGCCGGTACAGACACCATGGCTCCTGGGCCATGTAGTCGCCGCCGGAGTAGTAGTAGGCCCGGGCCCGGCAGCCGCCGCAGATGCTCTCATAGTCGCAGTCACCACAGCGCCCGGAAGGCTTCTCATTGCGCAGCCTCTGGAACACCGGGTTCTCGGCCCAGATCCTGGAGAAATCGGTCTCTCGAACGTTGCCGACCCTCAAGGGCAGGTAGGGGCAGGGCTGCACGTCACCATTGGGGATGATGACGCAATAGGAGGTGCCGGCCAGGCAGCCCTTGGTATAGCGCATGGGGATACCCTTGCGCTTGGCGATGCGCATGAACTGCGGCGCGCAGGTGGGCTTGAGCTCGATGGAAACCTCGCGCTGCTTGTCCAGGATCCTGCCCAGCAACAGCTCGTACTGGGAGGCCTTGAGCGTCTCGGCCTCGATGTCCGCGCCGCGCCCGGCGGGGACGAGGAAGAAAACATGGTGTCCCACGGCGCCCAGCTCGACGGCCAGGTCGGTCAGGTCGGTGATGATGGCCTCATTGCGCTCGGTGACCGTGGTGTGGATCTGGAAGGGCAGCCCGCCTTCGAGGCAGGTGCGCATCCCGCGCACCGAGGCCTCCCAGGCCCCCGGCATGCGGCGCCACTCATCGTGCACCGCCGGGTCGGTGTCGTCGAGGCTGATACCCACCCGGGCCACTCCGGCCTGTTTGAGCTTCGCCACCACCTCGGGAGTGAGGAGCGTGCCGTTGGTGCCCAGGACCACGCGCAGACCCTGTTGGGTGCCGTGGGCGGCAAGCTCGTAGATATCCGGACGCATCAGGGGCTCGCCACCGCTGAGGACCATGATCTTGAAGCCCGCCCGGGCGATCTGCTCCAGGAGCTTTCTGCCCTCCTGCGTGCTCAGCTCATCGGGGTCCGCCTCGGGCCCGGCGGCGCGGTAGCAGTGCCTGCAGAACTGATTGCACCGGCGCGTGGTGTTCCAGGAGATGATCATCCGGCCTGCTCCTGTAGCCACGCCGCGGCATCCAGGGCGTGGTAGGTGAGGATGATGTCGGCCCCGGCGCGTTTGATGGAGGTCAGGATCTCCATGGCCACCCGGCGCTCGTCGATCCAGCCCTGCTGCGCGGCGGCCTTGACCATCGAAAACTCCCCGCTGACATTGTAAGCCACCATGGGAACAGGGAAGCTGTCGGCCACGGTGCGCAGCACATCGAGATAGGCCAGGGCGGGCTTGACCATGATGAAATCGGCGCCCTCCTCGATGTCCAGCGCGGCCTCCCGCAAGGCCTCGCGGGCATTGGCCGGATCCATCTGATAGCCACGGCGGTCACCGAACTGGGGGGCGGAGTCGGCGGCCTCCCGGAAGGGGCCGTAGAAGGCGGATGCGTACTTGACGGCATAGGACATGATGGCGGTATCCGCGAGAGCGGCTTCATCCAGCGCGGCCCGGATGGCCCCCACACGCCCGTCCATCATGTCCGAGGGGGCCACGATGTTCGCGCCCGCCCGGGCGTGAGACACCGCCACCCGGCACAGCAGCTCCAGGGTGGCGTCGTTTTGCACCTCACCGGTCTCGTCCACCCGGCCACAGTGGCCGTGGCTGGTGTACTCGCAAAGGCAGACATCGGTGATGACACAAAGCTCCGGGGCCAGGCGCTTGATCTGCCCGATGGCCTGCTGCACCGCCCCCGTCTCGGCCCAGGCCTCGCTGCCGATGGGGTCTTTTTGCTCAGGCAGACCGAACAGCAGCACCGCGGGCACGCCGGCGGCCAATACGCGGTCAATCTCCGGCCCCAGTTGGTCCACGGAGAGATGGTAATTGCCGGGCATGGAGGGAATCTGGCTGCGGATACCACGGCCGGCGGTGACGAACAGGGGGAACACGAGATCATCCACTCGCAGGTGGGTCTCCCGGACCATACGCCGGATTTGCTCGGAGCGGCGCAGCCGCCGGGGTCTCGACTGGGGGAACATGGGACACCTCCGAGGAGGAGTGAAGGGCCGGCGACGACGCCGGGGCCCCCGGGACGGCAACGACGACGGCGAACGGCAACGGCTACGGCAATGCGGGTCCCGCTCAGCGGCGACCCGCGGTCCCAGGAACGGCTACGGCGAACGGCAACGGCTACGGCAATGCGGGTCCCGCTCAGCGGCGACCCGCGGTCCCAGGAACGGCAACGGAAGACGGCAAAGGCCGGGGCGGGCGGCAATACGGTCCGGGTCGTGAACCGGGACCTACTGCTTCAGCCCCAACACCTGTCGTGCGAACCGGCGGGCCTCGTCCGTCACCCCGGAGGTGAGCCGGTCGAGGATATCGGAGGCCAGGAGGCGCTCCCAGGCGGCGGCACGGTCCGCCGGATCGTCGTAGGCGTCCATCACCCGGCCACGTAGCTCGGCCATCAGTTGCGCCAGATGACCGTATTCCTCGGCCACGGCATCCTCCAGCAAGACCCGCAGGTGCTTGGCCAGGGCGGGACAGGTGCCGCCGGTGGCAATGGCGATGGAGACCGGTCCGCGCTGGATGACCGCGGGGACGTAGAAGCTGCACAGGGCCGGGCAATCCACCACATTGACCAGCACCCCGCGCCGCCGGCAGTGGGCGGAGACCCGGGAGTTGAGCTCACCGTCGTCGGTGGCGGCGATGACCGCGAAGGCGCCCTGGAGGTCCTCGTCGCAAAAACCGCGGACATGGAGGTCGATGGCCTCTTTGGCGGCCAGTTGCAGCACGGCGGCGGAGGGCTCGGTGGCGACCACACGGACGGAGGCCCCGGCTTTGAGCAGGGGGGCGATCTTGCGTGCCGCCACCCGGCCGCCGCCTACCACCAGGCAGAGACGGCCCTCCAGCAGGAGGGTGATGGGGTAATGCGGGTTCATGGCGCAGGCCCTGCGGAAGGGGGCCGGTAGACCGGCCGGCGGGGGGCAAGGTCGGCGGCTTGACAGCCCGGATTCGCTCGGCTACAGTGCCGGACAATGTATTGCATGGTGTGATAACCGGCAGCGATTCTACCCGCGGCCGTAACGGGCGTCAAGGCGACGCCGCCGTGGGGCGACGGCGGTGAAGTGCACGGGCAAGTGAACATCTCTCTTGTCGGCGTCAACCATCTGACCGCCGGAGTAGCGGTGAGAGAGCGCGTGGCCATCGCGCCCCGCGACCTGCCCTCCTGCCTGCTGGCGGCCGCCGCCTGCGAGGGCGTGGGTGAGGCGCTGCTGCTGTCCACCTGCAACCGCTCGGAGCTGTATCTTGTCGCCGCCAATGGCTGCTGCGCCGCCCGGGCGGCCCACGTGTACTCTTTGGTGCATCAGGTCAGCCCGGAGCAGTTGTGCGGACACACCTATACGCTGCAGGACGTCCAGGCCGTGGCGCACATGTTCAAGGTCGCCGCGGGCGCCGAGTCGATGGTGGTGGGTGAGACCGAGATCATGGGCCAATTGCGGCGGGCGGTGGAGGCCGCGCGGGATGCGGGCACGGCGGGCAGGGTGCTGTCGCGGCTGGGTGACACGGCGCTGGCCGTCGGCAAGCGGGCGCGGACCGAGACCGCGGTGGATAGCGGCTGCGTGTCCGTGGCCTCGGTGGCGGTGAGGCTCGCCCTGCAGGTGTTCGATGAGCTGGCCTCGCGCCGGGTGCTCATCGTGGGGGCCGGCGAGCTGGGAGCGCTGGTGGCGCGGCGCATGGTGGACTGTGGGGCGAGGGAGGTCACGATCACCACCCGGACGCTGTCTCGGGCCCAGGCTTTGGCCGGCGACATCGGCGGCCGGGCGGTGCCCTTCGATCGGCTCATGGACGAGCTTCTGAAGGCCGACATCGTCGTGACCTCCACGGGCTCGACGGCCCCGCTGGTGAGTGTGGAGCGGGTGGAGGCCGCCGCGGGCCGCGGGCGCCGCCGCCCCACTCTCCTGATCGACCTGGCGGTCCCCCGTGATGTCGATCCCGCGGTGCGGGCCATCGATGATGTGTACCTGTATGACCTGGACGATCTGCAGCGCCTGGTGCAGGAGGTGGAGGGCAGGCGGTGCTGCGAGCTGCCCCTGGTGGAGGCCATCGCCGAGGAGGAGGCGCGCCGGTTCATGCTGTGGGCCAAGTCGCAGCAGGTCACGCCCCTGGTCCTGCAGCTCCGGCGACAGGCGGACGCCATCCGGGCCGAGGAGATCGGACGGCTGCTGGAGACGGTGCCGGAGCTGACGGGAAAGACTGAAAGGGCCGTGCACCTGATGAGCAAGAGGCTCGTGCGCCGCCTGCTGCGGGTGCCCCTGGAGCGGCTCCGGCTGCTGGCGGCGGAGGGCCTCTCGGAAAGCGATCTGAGCCTGATCGAGGAGCTGTTCACCCTCCCGGACGAGGCGGAAGAGGAACAGACCGATGGGTGATCCCCTGTTGCTTCTGATCCCCGGAGGTGGCTATCTGGCGGCCGGGGCGGCCCTGACCCTGCGGCGCTCCGGGCACAGGCCCGCGCACTGGATCGCGGCGCTGGTGTACGCGAGTTTGGCCACACACATCGTCCTGATCGCGCTGAGGGACTACTCCGAGCCGACGGCGTTCCTCGCCAGCTTCCGGGAGGCCGCGGTCTCACTCTCCTGCCTGCTGGTAGTGGCCTACCTGATTGCCTCTCGAGGGCTGCAGGGCATGGGCGCTCTGGGCCTGGTGCCTGCGGCGGCCGGGGTGACGCTGGTGCTGGTCGCTCCCAGCCTCCCGGCCGGCCCCGCACCCGTGGCCCCGGTGCTGCAGAGCACCTGGTTCTTGTTCCATGTGCCCCTGTGCCTGCTGTCCTACCTGATGTACGCCCTGGCCGGTTGCGGCGCGGTGATGTACCTGGCGGTCAGTGGGCTTCTGAAGGCCCGGCGGCCGCTGGCACTCTCGGGCGGCCTGCCGACTTTGGAGGCGCTGGACCGCTTCTCCCACCGCATGGCGAAGGTGGGCTTCCCGCTGCTGACCGCCGGCCTCCTGGCCGGCATGCTGTGGTCTTACGAGGTGTGGGGCCAGGTGATCCCGGAGGCGCCCAAGCAGGTGGCGGCCTTCGCCAGTTGGGGCGTGTACGCCGCGTACTTCCACGCCCGCAATGCCCGGGGGACCCGGGGCCGGTTCTGCGCCTGGATGTTGGTGGCGGGGTTCGCTTTGGGCGTGGCGGGTCTGCTGCTGCCTCTGGTCTCCGGTGGCCCACACCAGTTCATCTGAGAGGTTCTAGGCATGGCGGCCGCTGATTGCGCGGGAATCGTCTACCTCGTCGGTGCCGGCCCCGGTGATCCGGGTCTGCTGACGATCAGGGGCCGGGCCTGCCTCCGGGCCGCCGATGTGGTGGTTTACGACCGGCTGGCCTCTCCGGAGCTGTTGGATGAGGCCGGGCCCGAGGCCGAGCTGGTGT
This sequence comes from uncultured Armatimonadia bacterium, assembly GCA_964423635.1. Lineage (GTDB taxonomy): Bacteria > Armatimonadota > Zipacnadia > Zipacnadales > JABUFB01 > CAYRFY01. Next base: position 5,679 of record CAYRFY010000356.1, read on the forward strand.
ACTGCGGCAAATCGCCGGACCACCACGCCATGGGGCAGGAGCAGATCAACCAACTGCTGGTGCAAAGGGCGTTGGCGGGCAAGTGCGTCTGCCGTCTCAAGGGCGGCGATCCCTTCGTGTTCGGGCGTGGCGGCGAGGAGGCCCTGGCTCTGGCACAGCACGGCATCGCCTTCGAGATCGTGCCCGGAGTGAGCTCCGCCCTCGCCGCCCCGGCCTACGCCGGCATTCCGGTGACCCACCGGGCGGTGGCGGCCAGCTTCGCCGTGGTCACCGGACATGAGGACCCCACCAAACCGGAGAGTCAGGTGCACTGGGAGCGCCTGGCCACGGCCGTGGACACGCTGGTGATCCTCATGGGGGTCGGGCAGTTGACCGCCATCGTGCAGGAACTGCTGGCAGGAGGCCGAGCCTCTGAGACGCCCGTGGCCATCGTGAGCCGCGGCACCTACGCGCAGCAAGGCACGCTGGTGAGCACCCTGGCCGACGTGGTGGCGGATGCCGAAGCCGCCGGGGTGGCGGCACCGTCTGTCATCGTCGTGGGCGAGGTGGTGTCGCTGCGTCGAGAGCTGGCCTGGTTCGATCTTTGGCCCCTGCTGGGGCGCAGGGGGCTGGTGACCCGCACGCGGCAGCAGGCCGGCAATCTGAGCGCCCTACTGCGGCGGCGCGGCGCCATACCTGTGGAGACGCCGCTGGTGCGCATCGAGCCACCGGAGAGCTGGGAGCCTCTGGAGGAGGCCCTCGCTGCCATGGAGAGCTTTGACTGGCTGATCTTCAGCAGCCAAAACGGGGTGGCGGCGACGGTGGCGCACCTGGACCGGCTGGGATTGGACATCCGTGCCCTGAAGGGCCCACGGATCGCCGCCATCGGCCCGGCCACCGCGGCTGCGGCGGCCGCGGCCGGCCTGCGAATCTCGCTGTGCCCCGAGGAGTACGCCGCCGAGGGGCTGCTGGAGAGCCTCAGGGCCGAGGGGCTGCGGGGCAAGAGATTGCTCTTGCTCCGCGCGGCCCAGGGGAGAGAGCTGCTCCCGCGCCTGGCCGAGGAGGACGGGGCCCAGGTGGCGGTGGTACCCGTCTACCAGACGCTGCCCGTCGACTATCCCGACCCCGAGGCTATGAGGATGCTGGAGGACCATGAGGTGGATTTCATCACCTTCGCCAGCTCCTCGGCGGTGAGGAGCTTCGCCTCGGCGGTGGGGGAGGAGAGGGCGCGGGAGCTGCTGGGGAAGGTCTGCGTCGGCTGCATCGGTCCCGTCACCGCCGCGACCGCGGAGGAGCTGGGGCTCACACCCACCGTCGTTCCCGAGCAATACACCATCGAGGCTCTGGTGGCGGCTTTGGCCGCGCATTTCGCCGAGGCCCCGGGGAGGTCGGTTCAATGATCGGTTGCACCAAGCTCCTGTGTGGCACCGCCACCGTCTCCGAAGCGCTGCATCACGACCGCGACAGCCGGAAGCTGCCCCCACACCTGTTGCAGTTCTCCTCGGACTTCAGACCGCTCGTGGTGTGGAACACCACGAACCGCTGCAATCTGTCCTGCGAGCACTGCTATCTCAGTGCCGAGGACCGGCAGTACGAGAACGAGCTCACCCACGAGCAGGCCCGGGCCTTCATCGAGGACATCGCCGGGCTGGGCTGCCCCGTGCTGCTGTTCTCCGGTGGCGAGCCCCTGATGCGCCAAGACCTCCTCGAGCTGGGGGCCTACGCCAGGTCGGTGGGCCTGCGGGTGGTGCTGTCCACCAACGGCACTCTGATCACACCCCAGAAGGCCACCGGGCTTGCGGAGGCGGGGTTCCAGTATGTGGGGGTGAGCCTGGACGGACTACAGGAGACCCACGATCGCTTCCGGGGCCGGGAGGGGGCCTTCGCCGCGGCGATCGAGGGGCTCAAGAACGCCGCGGCCGCGGGGCTGAAGACGGGAGTTCGGTTCACCGTCTGTGCCGACAACGTCCAGGACCTCCCGGCGGTGATCGACTATGTGGCCGAGGCGGGCATCCCGAGGTTTTGCATGTACCATCTGGTGTACTCCGGGCGCGGATCGGAGATGATTGCCCGGGACACCGACCTCGAGACCAAGCGCCGGACCATCGACCTGGTGCTCGCCAAGACCGAGGACCTCGCGCGACGCAAGGTGGAGTTGGAGATTCTCACCGTGGACAACCATGCCGACGGCGTCCACATCCGCAACCGCATCGCCTCGGAGCAGCCGGAGCGTCTGGAGGAGGTGGACCGTCTGCTTCACATGCACGGTGGCTGCTCGGCGGGGACAAAGATGTCCAATGTGGACCCCTACGGCAACGTGCACCCGTGCCAGTTCTGGGGCCACGTGACCCTGGGGAATGTGAAGGAGCGCAAGTTCGGCGAGATCTGGAATGACGCGAGCAATGAGCTTTTGATGGCCCTGCGCCACAAGGATGAGCACGTCAAGGGCCGCTGCGGGGCGTGCAGTTACCGCACCATCTGCGGGGGCTGTCGGATCCGGGCCGAGGCCGTGACGGGTGATGTGTGGGCGCAGGACCCCGCGTGCTATCTGACGGATGAGGAGATCGGGCTGGAGGCGGGCGGGTGAACGGCGGGGACGGCGCGTGTCGTTGGTGGGGCGGGCCCCGCCGGGCGGGCCCCGCCGCCGTTGGCCGTTGGGACGGCACCAACGGCGAACGGCCGTGGCACCTGCCGTTGGTGGGGCGGGCCCCGCCGGGCGGGA
>CAYRFY010000357.1:0-8362 GCA_964423635.1 uncultured Armatimonadia bacterium
AGTGGAAAGCCCGATCCCGCCTTGCGGGACGATTGCGAACGGCGGTTGCGAACGGCTGGGACGAGCCCCAGAACCTGCTCCAGACGGAAAAGCGTGCGCGCACATAGGCGGCCGGTGGCGGATAGCAGGCAGGCTCGAAGCCTGCGGTTGCCAACAGCGGCCCCGAGCCTACTCCTTCAGCACTAGTGGACGGACCCATACGGCCCAGTCGTGGTCCGTATCCCCCAGTGCATTGACCCGCAGTGTGAGCGACACCTTCCGTCCGGCATACGGCGTGAGGTCCACCTCGTGCCGCACCGGCGGCTGCTCCGTCTGCTCGGTGCTGAAGAGGCCGTCGCCATCGAGCAGCACGGAGAACCGGGCGCCGTTGGCCGTCGGGCCGATGAAGCCGGTGGCGAAACGCAAGATGAGCTTCTCGCCCGCGGCCACGGCGGGCAGGTCCAGCTCGTAGGTCGCATCGCCGTCGCCCTCCGCCGGAGGATGCTGGAACAGGCAGGCCCGCGGGTGGCCGTCTTGCTCGATGCTGTCGGTGCGCCAGTCCAGGCAGTTCACCACCTGGGCCGCGTCCTTGCTGGCCAGAAGGTCGGCCACCGCATTCGCCGGCACCTGCTCGAAGCGGACTTTCAGCGCCTCCAGCCAGCCCGCCGCATTGGGTCCGCCCTCGGCCACATGGGTGATCCCGTGCTTCTCGATGACAAGGCGAGCCTCCTCCAGCACCGCAGAGGCTCGGTCCGGGCTCAGGCCGTAGCGGTCGGGCCAGGAGAGCTGCATGTACCACAGCGGCAGCATCAGGCGGCTCACGCGATCGCGTGTCTGCTCATCGTCGGCGGCCGCCCGGGCGCGTCCGAGCAGCTCGAGGCCGGCGGCTACGAACTGCGGCGGAACGGTGTTGGCGGGGTCCCAGGCTCCGAAGCTGTGCCGCTCCGGGTCGCGCCCCAATTCGTCCATGAGCGCCAGGAACTCCAGCACCGGTTCGGCCGCCGCACCGTAGTACCCCTCGCAGAACTCCCGGCGGATGACCGTCTCGTCCTGCTGCGGGTCCCACATGAGCCGGGCGGCCAGGTACTGGCGCAGCTCGCAAAGCTCGCCACCGGACCCCTGATAGTTGGCCTGCACCATCAGACCGTTCACGTTGTGAGCGGCGTAGAAGCGGATGTCTTTGGCGAGCCCCTCGAGGTTGGGGTTCGGCGCCAGATAGTGGGCGAAGTTGGTGGCATAGTGCCAGATGAAGATGCGGTCGGTCAGCTCGCTCCAACCACGCAGCACCCCGGCCAGACCCGCACCCAGGTCGCAGGCCTCGAAGCCGTGGTTGTAGCAGCCGGCGTGGCACAGGCGGATGATCACGTTGTCCCGCGGACGAGTGATCCGCGGGGGCGTGATGGAGTAGGAGTAGGCCAAGGTCTCGATCCAGCGGTCGGGGTAGCGCTCGGCGACCACATCCGCGATGGCATTGACGAAGCGCAGGATCGGCCCATGCTGCGAGCCCTCCTCGGCGACCACCGCCGCGCAGGCCTCGCACTCGCAGGCGCCGCCGCCGTCGTTTTGCGAGACGTCGATGATGGGCACCTCGGGCCGCTCCTCCATCCACTGCAGCACGCGCTCGGTGGCGATCTTCAAGACCTCGGGGTTGGTGAAGCACAATTGGCCGTGGATCGTCTCGCGGGTTCGCTTGCCGTTGACGAGGCTGAAGTACTCCGGGTGCTGCTCGTAGAACTCCTCGGGCGGCACGAGCTGAGCGGCGCTGTGGACATAGGGAAACAGCTCGATCTTACCGCCGGTCTCCTCGTCGGCCTCACACATCGGGCCGTTCAGCCGTTGCCGGGCGGCGGTCTGCTTGCCGAAGCTGTCGAAGTAGAGCGTCTCGCGGTACATCATCGGCGGGGTATAGGCATAATCCAGGGCAGGGAGGGTGACGAGCTCGCGCCGGGGCACTATGGTGCAGTCGTGGGCGAGGAACCGCACTCTTAGGTACTTCTCAAACAGGACGTAAACGCTGTAGAGCCGGCCGCGGAGGGCTTCGCCGGTGAGGTACAGATCCGCCCCCTCGCTGAGCAGGTGCACTCCGTCCGGACCGAGCTGCCGCCGGTCGGCGTCAAGAGCCGCCAGCTTCCGCGTGTCTCCCAGGTAGATGCCCGGGCCCCCCTGAGCCCCGTGCTCCGCCTCGGTCGTGATCGGCAGCGCCACCCCGCTCATCTCCTGCAAGAGGTCGCGTAGCTCCCCGGCGGCGTACCGCTCCACCGGCAGAGCTTCATCGGGCACGATGATGGTGTAGGCGCTCTGCCCGTCGCTCACCAGGGTGAGTGCGGCTTCGTCGGCCGCCAGGGCCGTGACAGACAGGCAGGCGAGCAGGGCACAGATCAACATGAAACACCTCTTCTGACGCAAAGGTGGTGAGCGGAGAGCAGACCGCGAGCCTCGCGGCTCGTAGAGTCTGGCCGGGACCTACGCGACGTGCGGCATGCCGGGCCTCAGCCCTCCAGCCTCTCCGGCAGGCTCTCGACGAAGGCGCGAATCTCATCGCGCACCCGTCGATAGTGCTCCAGAGCTTCTTCCTCGGACTGCGCCGCCGCGGCCAGCGTGGGGGGATCATCGAAGCTCACGTGTACCCGCCTAACCTTGCCGGGGAAGAAGGGGCACTGCTCCTTGGCGTGATCGCAGACGGTGACGACGTAGTCGAAAGGCACATCCGGCAGATGGTCGACGTGCTTGGACTGCTGCCGGGAGATGTCCACTTTGGCCTCGGCCATGACGCGCACGGCGTTGGGGTTCAGGCCGTGAGTCTCGATCCCGGCGGAGTAGACCTCGTACAGATCGCCCTTGAGGGCCCGTGTCCAGCCCTCGGCCATCTGACTGCGGCAGGAGTTGCCGGTGCACAGGAACAGGATGCGCTTGCGGGGCATGGCGGCCTCCGTGCGGGATGGTCATGTAGGGTGATAGCGAAGTTCCGCCTCCGACCGGCGAGCACGGTGCGGAGGGCCTCGGGTACCCATTGTCCGGCGATGGCTCGGCGGCAACGGCGCGGCGGGCGTCGCGGACGCGTTGTCCGGCGATGGCTCGGCGGCAACGGCGCGGCGGGCGTCGCGGACGCGTTGTCCGGCGATGGCTCGGCGGCAACGGCGCGGCGGGCTCACGGCCGCCGCTGGGTGGTCCCGCTTCGCGGTACCGACGGTCCTGCGGACCGGACGGCCAACGGCACGGCAGCGGAGGCCCTGGGCAATGCGGCATAATGCGGCCAGGGGCGTGTTCCTCCAGCACGGGGAGAAGACCTCCCGGAGGCCCTGAGGGGACACCGGACGCAGGGGATCCCCACGACGAACCGCGCCCACACACAAGGGCTTCGATAGGAGAATGGGGAACCCTGGTGCCCGGACGGGGAGCAACGACGATAGTACAAGGAGGTCTGACGATGTCCGACGGTACCAGCGGTCCTGCGTCGTTCCGGGCGGGATTTGCGCAGGTGGATATCACGCCGCCTGTGGGCAGCTCCTTGGCGGGCTACTTCCACGACCGCGTGGCCACTCGCGTCCGCGATCCACTTCACGCCAAGGCGATGGTTCTCGACAGCGACGGGACCCGTCTGGCTTTGGTTGCCTGCGACCTGATCTGCGTCGACAGGGATACCACCGGGCCGGCGAAGGACCTGATTCTGCGGCAGACCGGCATCGCCCCCGAGTGCGTGCTGGCCTGCGCCACCCACACCCATACGGGTCCGGAGATCCGGGTGAGCACGGCCCACATACCGGTGGACAAGGACTATGTGGCACGTCTGCCCGGCCTTCTGGCCGACGCCGTGGCGCAGGCGCAGGAGGCCATGGTTCCCGTCACCCTGCGACCCGGCCGGGCGCAGTGCGAAGGGTACTCGTTCAACCGGCTCTTCCGGCTCAAGGACGGCTCCGAGGTCTTCGGTGCCTCAGGACGGGAGGAGCAGATCATCACCGAGGCCGGCCCCATCGACCCGGAGCTGCAGACGCTGAGTGCGGTGGATCAGGAGGGACGCCTGCGGGGGATGGTGGTGAACTTCGCGCTGCACCCGGATGTGATCGGCGGCGGCAGCGCGGACTTCATCTCCGCCGACTGGCCGGGGGAGATCGGCAGGAATGTGGCCGCCGTCTATGGGGAGGATGTGGTGACGCTCTTCTTGCAGGGCACCTGCGGCGATATCAATCACCGCATCCATCGGCCCACATTCCTGCCCACGGGCGGCGAGGCCAAGGCGGTGCAGATCGGCCGCGGGCTGGCGGGGGTGGCGATGTACGCCGCGGAGCAGGCGGAGCCGATGACCGCCGCCGAGAGCGCCGTCGCCGGCCGGGTGCTGGACATTCCGTACTACACCCGAACCCCGGAGCTGCGCGCCGAGATCGAGCGGATGAAGGCCAAAGGTGAGCTCTCGGCTTCGGAGCGCTACCTGATCGCGCGCACGGAAAAGTGGCCCCACGACAACGAGATCGCCCAGGTTCCCATTCAGGTGCTGCGGATCGGCGACGTCGCGGTGGTGGGCCTGCCGGCGGAGATCTTCGTGCGCATCGGGCTGGACATCAAGCACTGGTCGCCGGCGAAGCATACGCTGGTTGTGGAGCTGGCCAATGAGCGCGTTTCGGGGTACGTGCCCAGCACCGATCAGGCAGGGCGTGGCGCCTACGGAGCCAAGCCGATCCTGTCTCGCTGGCTTTCAGAGGACGCGGGGCGCCGCATGGCCGATGCCGCGGTGGTGATGCTCCACGAGCTCTGGTGATGGGGGAAGGCAGCGGGGATCGTGGATCTAGCCGGCGGACAGACGCATCGCTATCTCGGCAAAGGCCGCGACCCCACCCAGGGTGCCGACGCCGAAGATGGCGATGAACAGATAGCCGACGGGGCCAAACAGTAGCTCGCGCAGGTAGATCATGGCCTGATTATCGGCAGGCAAGCAGGATTTCTCAAGCGGCACAAGTACAATTCGAGGCCAAGAGCGGACGGCCCGTTCCCGGGAGAACGGGCCGTTTGCAGCACAATGGCGGTACAGCGGCCTCGGACCGCCGTCTTGCATTCAAGAACCGAGCAAATCCTGCAGATTGCCCCCCGCGATCGCACTTCTCTCGCCCGGGGTAACTTCCAGGTGCTCGAGTTTGAGAAGAGCCGGATCCACGTACTTCAGCGGCATTCCGCTGCCGAACAGGACCCGCTGCGCCCCCAACGCCGCCACGAGAGCCTGAATCTCCTTGCCGATGAACACCGCCATCCGCGACATCTCCACCCAGTAGTTGTCGGGAAGGCTCTCGCGCTCGGTGACCAGGGCACTGTGGGCGATCCCGATGCCCTCGAGGATGACGAAGCGGGCCGCCGGATGGGCGCGGATCGCTGCAGCGATATCGGCCAGTGAGAGGTCGGGCACGTCGAACAGCCATCCGAGCTGGCGGCCGTCCTGCACCCGCACCGGCAGCAGGATGGGGAGGTGCAGGTCCGTTGCCGCCGCGATGATCTCGCTACAGCAGGCATCCCTGAGTCTGTAGCCGTGCCAGTGGGGCAGCAGTTTGAGTGCGACCATCCCCAGATCCTCGACACAGCGACGCAGGTCCGTCTCCCAGCCGGCGTACGCCGGATTGAGGACGGCGCAGGGCACCAGGCGGTCGCCGTGGGAGCCGATGGCGCGGGCGAGCATCTCATTGCCGCTGTGGGCGTCCAGGAAGGTGATGGCCTCGGCCGAGCCGACCAGGGCGCGGTCGATGCCCTTGCGGTCCATGAGTGCCAGGAGCCCGTCGGCCGTATTGTGGCGAAGCTCGCGGAGGGCGTAGTTTCCCAAAGAGGCATTGCAGTCGAAGGTCATCTAGATCCTCCCCCCGAGAAGCCGGCGCATATTGCCACTGAAGATCATCTCGCGGTCCGCTTCGCTGATGTCGGCGGCCAGGAGCTTGCCCACACCGGCGGTCATGGACATGTCGCAGGCGAAAAGTAGACGCTCGACCCCCACCATCTCCACGGCCTTCTCGATCACACCCTCATCCACCACGCTCCCGCTGGTGTCGGCGTACAGCCCCGGGGCGTCCCGCAGGGCGCGCAGGGTCCATTCCCAGTCTCCGCCACCGCAGATGTGCCCGTAGATGAGCTTGAGCTCGGGGTACTGCGCCAGGACCTTGCCCATGTCCGCGGCATCGGAGATGTTGGGCTGGCCGGGAAGAGGCCACCAGGTGTGGCCGGCGTGGTGCAGGATGGGCACATCCAGCTCGATGCAGGTCTCCAGCACGGGCCGGACGGCCGGGTCGGTGACCTTGTACTCGTTGTATAGCTTCACACCGATGAACCCGAAGTCCTCGATGCAGTGCCTGATCTCGGCGACGGCCTCCTTCTGGTAGCCCGGGTTGACGTAGCAGTAGCCCAGGATGCGGTCGCCGAAGTGTTCGATGGTCCGGTGCAGATGCTGGTTGCAGGCGTTGAAGGCGTCCGGCGTGGCGGGGCGGAGGGAGGACAGCGACGAGCAGCACAGATAGTCGATCTCCAGAGCGTCGGCGGCCTCGAGAAGGAGCCTGTCGGCCGCCCAGGGGTCATCTCCCCCGGGGGTGCTCACGTGGGCGTGGGCGTCAATTCTCATCGAATCACCCTCTATGCGTGCGGGCCATGACGGCCCGCATACCGTGTCGCGATATAGCTTCATCACTTCGGCGGTGCGCGGGGGAGGACCTCCCGCCGACGGCGGGGGTCAGGGCATCCAGGAGCCCTTCCGGGCTAGATCACCGTCCCCGGCTGGATCACCCCGGATCGGGGCACGATCACGATGCCCTCCCGGACCCAGTAGTCCGGGCCGTCTTTCTCTGCGACGCCCGCCTCATTGACAATTCGGGCTCCCTCACCGATGCGGGCGTTCTTGTCGATGATGGCATTGCGCACTTGAACCCCGGCACCGAGTCCAACGGGGGGCAGGCCCTCGCTGTGGTGGCGGAGGCGATGCTCGTCGGTCTCGAAGAAGTCCGCCCCCATCATCACCACACGCTCCAGGTCACAGCCCTCCCGGATCACACTGCGCAGGCCGATGACACACTGCCTTAGGCGGCTGCGGTCCACGACGGTGCCGTCGCCGATCACCACCGACTCTGCATCACAACGGTTGATCTTCGAGGGCGGCAGATAGCGGGGATGGGTCCAGACCGGTGACACCTCGTCGAAGAAGTTGAAGCGCGGCACCGGCGCGGTCAGGTCGAGATTGGCCGTGAAGAAGGCGGGGATCGTCCCGATGTCCTCCCAGTAGCCGTCGAAGGGGTAGGCAAACACGCGGCCCGGGAGACGCCCGATGGCGGTGGGAATCACCTCGCCACCGAAGTCATCGGCTTCCTCATTGTCCAGGCAGTGAGAAAGCACCTCGCTGGAGAACAGGTAGATTCCCATGGAAGCCAGATGGGTCCGGTCACCGCCATCGATTCCCGCTCCCCGCAGACTTTCGGGGTCTGCGGCCAGGCTATCGAGCAACCCGGGGTCTTTGGGCTTCTCGCTGAAGTCGATGATGGCATTGTCCCGATCGACCTTCAGTATGCCCAGGGCGGAGGCTTCCTCGCGGCGTACGGGAATGGCGGCGATGGTGATGGCCGCCCGGCGATCTTCGTGATAGCGGATCATCTGCTGGAAGTCCATGCGGTAGAGCTGGTCGCCCGAGAGGATCAGGCACAGCCGGGACCCGTAGAGCCGCAGGTGACGCAGATTCTGACGCACGGCGTCCGCTGTCCCCTGGTACCAGTCGGCACTCTCGTCGGTCTGCTCGGCGGCGCCGAAGTCATCGAACTTGTAGGTGTGGTTGATGTGGCGATGCAGCGAGGCGGTGTTGAACTGCGTCAACACGTAGATACGGTTCAGACCGCTATTGAGGCAGTTGCTCACCGGGATATCGATGAGCCGGTACTTCCCGCCCAGCGGCACCGCGGGCTTGGCCCGCTCCATGGTCAAAGGGTACAGCCGTGCCCCGCGCCCGCCACCGAGGACAACGCAGACCGTGTTGCGCATCGTCAGGCCTCCAGAGGTGATGGCGCCCATTTCCGCCCGGGAACGCCGAACACCTGCCTTCAAGCGTCGCCAGGTTCGCACCACGGTGGGGCGGGACAGGGATGGCCACCCGGCACGGGGAACACATCACTGCGCGCTCCGGGCGCTTCAACGTGCGGGGCGGAGACCCGCCGCCTGAGCGCTCGATGCCGCACGAACGGCCAACATCGCCTGACCACATGGGGTGCGCCTGATGGACGCACGCATAGCCCGTAATCGGCGGCTGCTCACCGACCTGTTCTTAGGGCCCTTCCCGGGACACGCGATCATCCTCGGGCCCCCGGTGCCACAGGCGCCTCACCCCGGCGACCTGGCCTGCCCCGGAACGCCCCTGATCGACTGGCTGGACCGGGGGCTC
>CAYRFY010000358.1:0-8357 GCA_964423635.1 uncultured Armatimonadia bacterium
AAGCCCGATCCCGCCTTGCGGGACGTTCACGAACGGCGTGATCGCGACCCCAGAAGTTGACTCATCTGTACACAAGTCGGTGCATATAGGCATCTACAGTGCGTTCCACAACCAGCAGTGCGTCCTGCAAACCAGCCACAGGCGGAGCATACGAGCCATGCCGAAAGACAAAGACGACCTGCAGCCCTGCACTGTTCTTGCCGGCTGGCAGGGTCTGACTGCCGAGATTCCCGAGAACTGGAACATTGGCGCCATCAGCGGCGACCACAGCGCGGGCTACGTGCGCTATGACGACGAGCGCATGCCACGGTTGGAGATCAAGTGGTCGGTGCCCAAGGGCTTCGTGGCTCTGGATGAGGTGATCTCCAAGTACCTGAAGGACATCCAGAAGGGGCGCAAGAAGGGCTCTCAGGAGGTGGTGGTCGACCGCGACATCAAGCTCCTGAGCAAGCGGAAGCGGAAGAAGAGCAGCCTCAAGTGTTTCGCCTGGAGTGCGGAGGTGCAGGGGCACGGGGCGGCCTGGACCTGCACCGACTGCGGACGCACCGTGATCGCGCAGGTGATGCACGAAAACAGCGTGCCGCCGGAGCGGGCCCGGGAGGAGGCGGGCAGCGTCCTGCTGAGCATCGAGGACCACGCCCGGGATGGCTGGGCCCACTGGTCGGCCTATGGATTGACCTGCCAAGTTCCCGAGGACTTCCAACTGGCGGGCCAAAAGCTCATGGCGGGTCTCATCGAGCTGGAGTTCACCCGGGACACCGAGCGGGTCAAGATCGCCCGGTGGGGCATGGCGAATGTGGCCCTGAAGAAGCTCAGCCTCATGGACTGGGTCGGCGCGGAGATGGGCAAGGAGCTGCGCAAGAACGACGTGAGCCGTGACGAGGCGCAGGTGAAGGGCCACGAGGGCCTGCATCTGGGGAGCGGAGCCGGCCAGGGCATCCATGCGATACGGTCGTTCTGGGCCCACTGCACCGGACGGCTCTACGCCGACCGCACGGTGGGGCGCATCTGGCATTGTGAGCCGGAGAACAAGATCTTCTATGTTGACACCTTCGTCGACCGCGAACATACCGATCTCGCCGACCAGATAGCGGAGCGCATCCAGTGCCATCCGGGCGTCGGTGATGGAGACGGGCAGCAATGATTGCTTTGTCGCTGAGACGTGCGCACCGAGGCCGCGGAGCCCTGTGCCCTTCGCGCTCGCCGGCGTGTCCGCTGACGCTGCTTTTCATCCTGGCCCTGCTTCCGGCCGCCGCGTTGTGTCAGACCCAGCCGGCGCCCCAGGAGCGCGAGGAGGCTTTGGCCGCCGCCTCAGCTCTCCTGGAGCGCGGCGAGCCCGCACAGGCGGAGGAGATACTCCTGGGCCTGGTGGACGCCGCGCCCGATGACATCGAGGCGACTCTGGCTCTGGCGCAGCTTTACGAGGCTACAAAGCGGCGAGAGGAGGCCATCGAGTTGTGCGGCGGCATCCTGGCGCGCCTCGATCCACACCATGGACCCGCCCTGCGGCTCCTGCGCCGTCTGTACTATCGTGGCGGGTTCCCCAGACGCCTGCGACTGGAGTTTCTCCAGTACGGCCCCGTCGACTTCGTTGTGGACAATTGCAGACTGTCTTCGGAACACCATGCGGGTGAGCCGGACAGCCGCCTGTTCGCCTACACAACATCCCTGATCTTCCCGGCAGAGATGACCCTGGGCAAGGCGGCGCCCTGGATCCGGCTTCCCGCCGGTAGTGGGGTGGGCGGGAACCTGATGTACAACCGCGTGGCCTACGGCCTCATCGCCGACCCGGAGACCGAGCTTCTGCGCACGGACTGGCAGATGGGCTTTCCTTCGGCCACGGTACTGCTTTCGGCCCACGACTACTCCCTTCTGGCCGGCAGGCTCCTGCACATCCTGCTGCGCGGGCACATCTACATCCGGGAGTACCTGGGCATCGATCAGGACCCTTGGAATGCCGACCTGTTGCGGGCCTTCCTCACGGAGGAGGGTCCCACGGGGGCCGAGCAGTACGAGGACAAGCTCTTCTTCTATGATGTGGGTCAGGACAGGGCGGCGCTGGAATGGCTACGTGAGGCCTTCCATGAGCTGGGCCACCTGCTGCTGCCGAAGCTGGGCCCTTACGAGGTCGGCGAGAGATGGGCCGAGGGCGATCTGGGTGAGCGGCTCTTGCTGGGCTGGCTGGCCGAGGAAGCGGGCGCCGTGGCCGGCGCCCCCTGGCCCAGCGGCGCCGCGCGGGACGTGCTGGACAAGCTCTGGAGCACGGGACACGTGGCCTTGAGCGAGTACCTCAGTCTCAACTGCCGCACCCCCATCAGCGCCTGGCTGGCCCTGCCCCCCGGGGATCTCTCACCCGCCGACGGCGTCGACCGGGCCCTGGGTTTCTGCCTGTGGATCCAGGCCGCCCACGGTCGCCGGGTGCTGGGAGATGTGCTCAGGTCGGTTCCCGGAACCGATCCGCAGTGCTTCCTGGCGGCGTACAAGGCCGCTGTGGCCGGGGCACTGGCCCAGGGCCCGATCACGCTCCACGCGGGCGGTCTGACGCTCATCAAGAGCTCCCTGGCCGCACCGCCCATTGAGGGCCCAGTGCGCCTGGAGGGCATCACCCTCGGTCCCGACGGCCACGGAACCTGGCGCGTCTACCTGCCACAGGGACGGTGGGCCATCACTCCGCACACGGCGGACGGCGTGCCGGCGGCTGCCACGCTCTCCATCGACGAAGGACAGCCGCTGAGCGCGGACGATGAGGGGCGGTTCTGCCTGGGCGAGGTGGCCGAGGGTTGGCACGAGATGGTACTGAAGAGAGATGGCGGTCAGACAGTGGAACTGCTCGATTTGTCGGTGGAAGGGCGGGACGGCTGATGCGGAGGCTGGGAAGCCAGGGGTGTCCGGAGGGGCTTTGGGCGCCGGCCGCCGGGCCCGACCTACGCCGGGCCGTGGTGCGGGCGGCGCTGCTGGTGTGGCTTGTGGCGGCTCCGGCCTACTGCGCGGCCCCCTATCCGGCCGGTCACCGTACCCGTCTGCACGGCCACATCGTGATGCATCTTGCCGGAGACGGCCCTGAGCTGGGCGCCCAGCACGCGCGCCTGGCCGGGCGGCTCGTTCGTCGGGTGGTGAAGGATGTCATCGTGGAGGGAGAGGGCGCCGGACGCTATGAGGAGCTTGTCCGGGGCGCCATGGTGATGGAGCGCTATCTCCCGCAGGAGTACAGGGATGAGCTGAAGGCCCTGGCCGAGGGAGCCAGGGTGCCCTACGAGCAGATCGTGGCGCTGCAGCTCTTTGGTGACGTGCAGCGGGGCCAGCGCTGCACCTCGTATGCGGTTCTCGGTCCGGCCACCAGCAATGGCGAGTGCATCGTGGGCCGCAACATGGACTACTGGGACCATGGTGTCACCCGCTACGCGGCCTGCCTGCTGCACTACCACCCCAGGCACGGCATCCCCTTCATGACCACCTCGTGGACCGGCATCATCAACGGCTGGACGGCCATGAACGATGAAGGCATCGTCTGCGCCAACAACTCCTCGTACGGCGGCAAGGACAGCATCGAGGGGCTCTCCACCTGTTTCATGGTGCGCAAGGTGGTGCAGTTCGCCAGGACGGTGGAGGAGGGCGTCCGGATCGTGGAGAGCACTCCCCGGGCGTGTGGGACGAATCTGATCATCGCCGGCGGAGATCCGCCACAGGCGGCCATTGTGGAATACGACCACGACCGCGTGGCCGTGAGGTGGGCCAAGAAGGGTTACGTCGCCGCGGCCAATGGGTTCCGGAACCTGGGAGGCGAAGGGTTCGAGGAGGACGAGACGGAGGAGCGCGACACGATGTACAGCTACTACCCGGCGCGGGACGACATTTTGCGCAAGCTGATTCGCGAGAACTACGGCCGGATCGATGAGACGATGAACTTCGCCGCCGCCGAGGGTGTGCCGATCCGCTCCATGAACCTCCACAGCGCCCTGATCTTCCCCCAACAGCGGCTGTTCCGAGTCTCGATGGGCAAGTGCCCGGCCGCGGACCATCCCTACCTGCCGTATCGCCTGACCCAGCGCGGCATCGCGGCGGAGCGGTAGGGGGCCGCTCCAGAAGGCAGACGGCGAACGGCAGACGACCGGGCCGGGTGTGCGGGCGACGCTTCGCGTCGCACCGGCTGCACACTCGGCCTCTCCAGAAGGCAAACGACAGACGACAAGCGGCAAAAGGCGAACGACAGAAGGCAGACGACGGACGGCAATGCCGGTGCCGCGGCCCCTATGGTGTTGCCATGGGTGTCGCTCCCGGCACCAGGGGCGGCCTATTCTGTGGCTGGCCCGGCTGCCCCGGGATGACCCTCGGCCCCGTCGAGGTGCCCTGATGGGTGGTGACGCCGGCGGTCACCCGCGGCACGGTATAGGTGCCCTCAGCGACCAGCTTGAGGGTCTCCAGGTCGAACTTCATGATCTTGCCGTCCTGGGCGAGGTAGAGGTAGTCGCCATGGGCGACCAGAGCCGGCTGCGAGACGATCACCGTCGGTGCAGCCGCCGAGAGCCCCGTGGCCCCTCCAAGTCCTCCCATGCCACCCAACAGCCCCATCAACTGGCCGGCGTTGGCCCCTCCGCCACCCAATAGCTCTCCCAGGCCCAGATCGTCCATGTCCTGGCAAAGGCCGCTTCCGGCAGTAAGTACAATGAGTGCCAGCACAACAATAGCGCCCGCCGCCCTGTGACTGCGTCGCATATGGCTCAACTCCTCGGGCCGCACTGGCGGCCACCCATCTCCCGGCTAGATGAGGCCGGGATGCTTGCGGGACTTGACCTCGCCCGTCTTGCTCAGTGTATTGGCTTCGAAGGCACTCAGCGTGCCTTCGAAGGCGACATGGACAACTCCGTGCACCGTCGTCAGCGCCGTTGCGGGGCCGGTCACGAACGTTGTCGGCGGGCCACCCATTCCGACCCTGCCGGGGTCCGGCTGCCCCGGCGCCGGGTTGGCCACACCGGGCGGCCCTACGATCTGGGCCGAAGCCACGGGCCCGGCGCTCCGCCCCAGCCAGCAGACTCCCAGCAATGCACAGACCGCCAGCAGCATGGCGACCCACGACACGCGTGTCGCCCTCTAAGCATACCCCTTTCCCTACTGCCATACGCGGCGTTACGCACTACCGTCTTTGACGACTGCGGTACAGAGCGGTTCGCCTCTTTGCGTCGCTCACTCCACCTCCGCATCATCGAACCACGCCGTCGCCGTGCTGTCCACGTTGTACAAATACAGCATGACGCGCTCCACGTCATCGCTCACGGAGAAGTCCACCTCGAACTGGTTCCACTCCGCCTCAGGGGCATCCGTCACCTTCTTCAGGTGCACGTACCTCTCGCCACCGGCCTTGAGATACAAGACGACGCAGGGCCCCACGATACGGGCCGTGCCCTCGGAACGCCGCATCTTGCAGCGGGCGGTGTAGCCGACGCCCTGCTCAAGGTCCAGAGTCTGATGGGCCTCGAGGAAGGCGCCCGGCCTGCCCGACAGCTTCAGGGACCTTCGGCCCTCCGCCGGGTCCACGTCGTCGCCGGTGGCCAGCTCGGCCTGCTGGTAGTCCCAGGCGGCCGGACGGCCTGTGGCGGCGGTGAGCTCGAAGCCCCCGTTCACCAGGGGAGGCCGCACGTGGACGCGGAACGTCTCCGTCTCACCCGCGCCCGTGACGACGACCTCGAGGTCGGTGGGCTCCGTGAGAGTACACTCGGCGGCGCACGGCACCGTCAGAGGCTCTGTCTCCCCGGGTCCGACTGTGAAGTCCGTCTCCACCGGCTCGGTCCAGAGGCTCCCGGTCACGCGCAGGCGGCCCTCGTGGCGGGCACCGGAAGCGTTGGCGACCCGCAGTTGCACCGCATGCCGGGCGGCCAGATATTCACCGTCCAGGGCGAAGGGGCCCCTGACGAGGACCTCCACCGGCCTGCGTACCGCAAAGCCGTCTCCCGTGAGCAGCACATGCCCTGTGAGGCAGCCGCGCGGCGTCTGGGCGGGAAGCTTGAGAGCCAGTTCGACCCGAGTGGAACACCGCGGCGCGAGGGTGATTTGGCGTACCGCGAAGTCCTCGCCCGCCGCCTCGCCCTCCACCTGCACAGTGCCCTGCATGGGCACCGGTCCGGTGTTGGTAACCGCCACCTGCAGCAGCGCCGCATCGCCCGCGACCACCTCGGCGACAGGCACCTGCACCAGCGGCTCACACCTGCGGGCCACGATCACCGTCGCGGCCCGGGAAGTGGGGGCCGTGAAGCCGACGCCACCGGCCGTGGGCACCAGCTCAACTCGGCCCTCTTCCCCATCGATGTCGAAGTAGTAGGCCCACAGCCCCTGGATCGGCTCGGCCACCGTGACCGTCGCCCCTTCAACGCTGTCGGGGTTGGTGACATTCACGATCTGCAGGTCGTTGGCCTCGTCCCGCAGCACATTGGTATTGGCCTGCACCGCCGGGTTGTCGGTGGCCACCCCGATGTCGTCCATGAACCGGGCGCGATACAGCACCTGCTTGGTGCGCTTGCGCAGGGCCACGTAAGGCACGGCCTCGGGCTGGCCGAAGGAATCGTAGCGGTGGCCGATGAGATGGGCACTGGAGAAGACCTGCTCGGAGCCAACGCCGTAGGTGCCGTTGGCCACACCGTCGTAGAGGATGTAGTCGGGGAAGGTGTAGTGGAACACCTGGGGCTTGAAGACCCTGTTGGGTCCCCATTGCCCCGGCTGCTTGGCCGAGGCCGGGGAGACGAGATTGACGTCGGCGAACTGGCCGATGGCGTCATTACAGCCTTCCATGGCGAACATCCAGTTGGGGTCTCGCGCCCGGCCGTCGGCCACCATGCGCGCCATGATCCGGGCCAAGGAGGCACCCCAGATGCCGTGGTGCTCGTGGCCGTGGCGGTCAGAAAAGCAGATGCGCTCACCGGCCGCGCCGGTCTCGTCCAGGTAGATGCCGTTGGCGCCGTAGCTCTCGCCATACTGCGAGACGCACCAGTAGTGCAGGTGGCGATTGGCCCAGGCGTCGGTGAAGGGGCACGGCACCGTCCGGCGCCAGCGGGTGCCGTACTGCTCCTGCTCCTGCGGTGACAGCTCCGTATCGCCGGAACACTCTCCGGCGTAGGAGCGGATGGCGTAATCGCGCCATTCGCCCCAGTCCCAGGTGGGCACACCGGGTGGCAGCAGCGCCCGTGGGGTGCTGCCGATCATCTCGCCCTCGCCGTAGTCGACCTTCCAAAACTGCGAAGACACGTAGAACGTGATGTGGGCGCCCCACTTTTGCACCTCGGCCACCGCGGCCTTGAACTCGTCCAGCGTGCCCAGCACCGGATTGGGGTAAGGCAGCGAGTCGCAGTTGGACCCGCCGGTCATCTGGCCCCAGACCTGGATGTAATTGGTGCCCAGTTTCCGCATGTTCCCCAGGAACTCGGGGATGCGGCGGAACTCGATATGGTTGGAGTCGGCGGAGAGGACCATGCCGTACCAGCCATCGGCCTCGCGCACCCACTCGGGCGGTTGGGGCGTTTGCATCCACGTCTCGGCCCACGCGCGGTAAGCGTCCGCCGCCGCGTGCCAATCGCCGGAGTGCACCCCTATCACCGCCACCGGGCTCTGCCAGCGCGTGCCGGCCCGCACATGGGCGTACTTGGTGACCGCGAAGGTCAGCGTGTCTTTCTGGGCCTCACTGCGGGCGCTGATCTGACAGCCCATGAGCGAGGTGTCATGGCTGCTGAGGTACAGGCCGTGCGCCGGCTCGGTCTCGTACAGGTCCAGCCACGCCATGGCGCCGCCGGCGGGATAGGAGACGCTCCCGCCCCCCGACTGAGTGGGGTGCACGGTCTCCACGCCGCCCTGCCAGTTGGGGGTCAGGAGGCGGTCGTTTTCGGCGCTGTCGCCCAGGCACACGCCATCCACGGCGGGGCAGACCACCTCGACGATGTCCAGACCCGAGCCGTTGTCCACGTCCACGCTGAAGTCCAGCTCCGCCCCGCGCAGCCGTACGACAAGCACCACCGTGCCCCCTTCGGCAAAGCGATAACGGGCCGTCAGTGAGCTCCCGGAGACCTGCAGATCGGTAAGGTGGGTTTCCTCGGCGGGGACCGCTTCCGGAGCCGTGCTCCCCGGCGCAAGATGGCGCAGGGAGAAGGGAGCGGTGGCACGGCCGCTCCTGGTGCAGGCCACACCGGCCGCCTTGTCCCACAGCTCCACCAACCCTACTGTGGCGCGCAGGAAGGTGGCCTTCAGTCTATCGCTTTCGAGAACGACGAAGGCCTCGGGGTCCAGGCTGTAACGGAGCGTGGGCGCCGCGAGGCTCGGCCCGGCGCCCTGCCCGGCTGTGAGCTCCGCCCGGAGCTGCAGGGCGGCACCCGGAGCCG
>CAYRFY010000359.1:0-8345 GCA_964423635.1 uncultured Armatimonadia bacterium
CACAGCAGATGCAGTCGCCCCGCGTAGCTGGTCCCATCGGTGTGGCCGAAGTCGGGGTTGATGTCGGAGGTTCTCGGTACGGCGGCAAGGGTCAGCGCGGCGTTCTGGATGCTGCCCGAGAAGGCCTTGACGTAGTCTACGCTGAGCATGCTGAAGCCCTCGCGTGGGAGGTCCGGGTCGTCGGCGTCCTTGGGACGGTCCAGGAAGGCCACAGGGCTCCAGGAGTAGCCGGTTCCCCACTTCACCTGCTTCTTGCCCACATCCAGGGTCAGGTAGGGGTCGACCTGCCAACCGGCATAGGCCTCCTGGAGGGTGAAGGTGGCGTCTCCCCCGCTGTCGCCGCCGATCAGGTCGGCTTCGGTGCGCAGCCGGGCGTACACATCATCCCCGTCATAGGCGCCCTCGAGGTGGGCCCGCAGCAGGTACCGGGCCTCCGCACTGGGCTCCCCCTCGGTGTGGCCCAGCCGATAGGCCGGACCACACCGATCCAGAAGCGACAAGGTGGGCCGCAGTTCCAGGTAACCTCCGAAGCTGTAGGGCTGCGCCTCGTACTCGGAGGCGTCGAAGGTGAACTCCTCTTCGCCCCGGATGGCGCCCGCTACCAGGCACAGCAGACACACACACGCAAGCCGCATGGTCATCTCAGAGTTCCTGCCTTGGGCATGAAGCCGAGGGTGAAGACCTCGTCCTTCACCGTTCGGGCCTTCAGTTTGGAAAAGAGCATCACCGAGCGGTAGCCCTTGTGCAGGGGGCTATCGGTCTCTACCCTCGCCGGCCGCACAATGCCTCCGCCGAAGTCCTTGATATCCTTGAAGTAGAGCGTCTTGATGAGCATGCCCGCCGAGGTGCGGCACTCGATCTTGGTGGGCAGCTTCCGCTTGGCGTCCACCCACATCACCAGCTTGTCATAGGCCACGGCCTTGGTTCGGGCCTTCAAAGTCAGGATCGTCGTGCCGCCAGTCTTCTTCAGCCCGCTCACCGTGTACTCCTTGCTGTAGTCCAGGCGGAGGATGTCGGAGTTGTTGAACACCCCACCGGTCACCGACTGCAGACTGGTGATACGCACCGGCTTGGCCACCTTGGGGATGTACAGCCACATGTTGTCGCCCAGGCGCAGCGTGGACCGGCCCTTCTCGGAAGCCGGCTCCAGGAACAGCATCAGCATCTTGTCGTGCCCCTTCTTCACGGTGAACAGCACGAACTCCTTGCGCTTGCCGCTGGGCTCGACATTGATCAGCTTGCGGTACGATTCGTACGATACGGGCTCCAGCTTGCGGTCGACCTGCTTGAGCAGCTCGTCTCCTTCACCGGCGGACACGGCCACCGCCGACCCGAAGACCGCGGCGGCAACCAGAAGACCAACGAAAAGCTTGAGATGTGTTGTCATGAGATCTCTCCTATGGTGTGGCAAGACCCGCGGCGTGCGCGGAGCTTGCGCGGTTTTGGTACGAAGGGCTCAGACGTGTCTCAACGCCTCGATCGGGTCCAGGCGCGAGGCCCGGAAGGCCGGCTGGAGGCTGCCCAGCACCGCCAGCGCTATTACCAGCAGAGCGACCAGGACCACCTGGCCCACCGTGACGGCCGGGTGCAGGACCAGGTTGGCATTCTGGCCAAAGGCCATGGTCACCCCGACGAGGTTCATGGCATACACGGCGGCCAGACCGATGAGCAGCCCCGCCACCGCTCCGAGGGCCCCCAGCAGGAGCCCCTCGGTCACGAACAGGCCCAGGATCGTGGAGGGCTGCGTGCCCAAAGCGGCCATGGTTCCGATCTCCCGGGTCCGCTCGTAGACGGCCATCATCATCACATTGACAACGGCGACCAGCACCACGGCGACCAACACCACGAGCATGAACCGCGTGACCAGGTCCACGCTGTTGGCCACGTTGGCGAAGGGGTGGAGCTTCTCCCAGGTATGGACCTCGAACATCGGCTTGCCCTTCTGGTTCACTTCCCCGCCAAGCCCCGCCTGCAGCCCGGCGAAGACGGCATCCACTTGTCCGGAATCTGCTACCCGCACCGCGATCTCACTGACCTCCGGCGGCTCCATGCGCAGGAGCTCGGCGGCATCCTGGAAGTGGATATACGCGTCGCGCCCGCCGGGACCGGTGGCGCTCTCCAAGATCCCCGTCACCTTGAGACTGACGCCGTTCACGGAGCCGTCGTCGTTGGTGGCGATGATGACTCCCTCGTCGCCCGGTTTGATGCCGAGGCCGTCGGCCAGCAGCTTCGGCAGCCAGATCTCGCCGGGCTTGAGGCTCGCACCTTCCGTCGCCCCGCCAACAATACGGTCCGCAATCCCGGGGCAAGTGGCCAATTCGCGGTCCGGCATGATCCCATTGACGCGGATGTTGGTGGTCTCCAGGAAGTTGCTGTACATGCCTCCGAACTTGATGCGCTTGGAGTACGCCTCAATCCCCGGCGTCTTCTCCGGGCCCCCTCGATCTTGCCCACCTGCGCCGGGCTAAGCTGCAGGTTCAGTGGGAGAGTGTCCAAGGAGGCCACGTAACCCTTGTGATGCACCTGGATGTGTCCCATCATTGACCCGGTGATGCTCTCGATCATCGTGCTCTTGAACGCCCCCCCCACGGCCAGAAACAGCAGCAGGGAGACCACGCCCACGGCGATGAGAAGCGACGCCAGCGCGGTGCGGCGACGGTAGCGCAGCAGATTACGGGCGGCGATCCGCAGTATCTCACGCATCGGAACTCACCCCCTCGACACCGTCTTCGATGCGCCCATCCACCAGGTGGTAAACGGTCTCGATCTGTTCCACCAGGTGGGTATCGTGGGTGGAAAAGACGAAGGTCGTGCCCAGTGTGTCGCGCATGCGTTTCATCAGATCGACGATGGCCTGGGCCGTGACACTGTCCAGGTTGGCCGTGGGCTCGTCGGCCAGGACCAGATCCGGGTGGGTCACCAGCGCCCGGGCCACGGCGACCCGCTGCTTCTGGCCCCCCGACAGTTGACCCGGCCGCTTGTCACGATGCTCGGCCATCCCCACCGCCTCCAGCAGCTCCATCACCCGCTGCCTGCGCTCCGCCGTGGGCCGCCTTTGCACGATCAGTAGCGGGTACTCCACATTCTCGTACGCCGTGAGCACCGGGACGAGGTTGAAATCCTGGAAAATGAAGCCCAGGTGCTCGCCCCGAAAGGCGGCGGCCGACCGGCGGGAGAGACCCGCCACCTCGGTATCCAGCACGGTCAGACGCCCACTGTCCGGATGGTCCAGGCACCCAAGCATGTTGAGCAGCGTCGTCTTGCCGCTTCCCGAGGGCCCCACGAAGGAGACGAAGGAACCGGCATGCAGCTCGAACGACACCCCGCGAATCGCGGGGACCTGCACCTCGCCCATGGCGTAGGTCTTGGTGATATTCTCGGCAATGGTGAGACTCATGATCCTCCTCTGGCACGCGGCGAATGTGCGACATAGCAGGCACCCTCGGTGCCCGTGGGGCCGGGCAAGTGGCCCTCCACCGCCCTCATTGCGCCGTCTGTACGAGATAGGTATACCCCTGCGCTTGCCACAGCCGACTGATGCGCCCCTCCTCCTCCAGTCTCCGCAGCGCCGCCGCGGTCTCGCTCACCGATAAGCCCAGGTTCTCGCGGATCTGAATCTGGTCCAGTGTCCCTCCGGCCTGCACCAGCATGGACAGGATCTGGCCATCCATGTTCGCCCGAACCTCTTCCTGTCCGTTGTCCGGGGCACCACGTCGCCTTGCCGACCGGCTCGAGAGCCACCAGGCGGCCACGGCCCCCACCACCACAACACCCGCCAACAAGAGCAGAAGCAAGATCAACCCCTGCGCACCGGTTGCTGCGCCGACCACGGTGTCCGCCATTGCTCGGTGTCCCGGATGGGCTCCATGATGCACTCCGGCCATCCCCTTTCGTCGACGACGAAGAGCCGTCGTCCGTATGCACCTGCGTTTAGGAGAACACCGCAGAGTCCGAAAACCCTCGCACACTTCCTATACGACGGCAGCACCTGCGGGCCGATTCCGCTCGAGAGCGGGGACCCGACGGCGGAAACTGCGCTCAGAGGCCGACGCCGGCCGTCCTGGGTGGAGATCTGGTTCCGTTGGCGCCCGCCGGAGCGCTCCGCAGTGTGTGCTGTTTGGGTGCCGGGGGGCAGCTTGCCGGGTTGACGGGGAATGTCTCAAGGGGATGGCAGACTGCACAGGATGTGTAGCAGAAGCGAAAAAGCGACACCCCTATCGGGATGTCGCCTGTGTAGTCTACTGTGGTGCCGAGGGCCGGACTCGAACCGGCACGAGCGTGCGCTCACTGCCTCCTGAGGACAGCGTGTCTGCCAATTCCACCACCTCGGCACTGATTGTCAACTAGGAGTAGGATTATAAAGAGGGCGGCGCTCCAAGTCAAGGACGATTTGGGTAGGCAAGAGCGGGGAGAGAGGCCCCGCGGGAAGTGTGCGTCCTCTTTGGGCCTGCCCGGCTCCCGCAATCCTGGGCCTCTTCGTCACAACTCCCGGTGTCACACCGCGGTTGGGCCGACGTCCGCTCTCTCCGGTGAATCGGGGGCGAAAACAGCGATGTGCGGGTGTGTGACGAGACCTCCGGCAGAGAGCCTTCGTGATGCAGGAATAGCGCCGGAGCGTCAAAGGAGGAACCGTCCGCGAGAGAAGCGTCCGCCTTCCGGGGCATTCGGCGAGCAGAGCATAGCAGTTTGGGCGACGGACGTCATGCAAACAGACAGGACGGCAGGGGATCGACAGGGGTAAGCCCCAGGGGGTGTTTCAGTTCTCGCGCCGCAGCACGCGGTCGGCGTCGGCCGCGAGCAGCAGCCTGTCCGCCGGCTCTCTGGGGCAGTCCATGGGGAGGCCCGTATTCCGCACCAGCGCACGCACCCTCTCATCCGTCCCGGTACCTCCCAGGATATCCGCCCCAATCTCCGCATGTCGGGCCTGCACGTACATCCGGTGTCTGAGCGTCCCGGGGCGGGCATCGGCGAATCTGGCGCTCAGACGCTCCAGGGCGTTGGGCGCCACCTTCGCGACCAGTGTCCAGGTGGTGCGGAAGACAATGCCCAGGTCGGCCTGTGTCTTGCCGATGTCATGAAGCAGGGCGCCCCGCACCACCTCCCGACTGTCCAGTTCGGGGAAGTTGGCCAGTGAGAGCAGGCAGGTGCGGGCCACGCGGATGGAGTGCACCTGGTCTTGCACACTGAGCTGCGAGAACAGTTGGCACTCGGCGGGGCTCAGGTACTCGGAGGCGAAGGCGGCGTCCTCCGGACTGACCGTCAGGTCGCTCCGGAGGAAGGTGAGGCCCTTACGGATATTGCGGATCAGACCCAAGGTGTATGGATGCTCCGATCTTGAGGGTCAATGCAGGCGGCGGGGCCGCCGCCCCACAGCGTACCGTACAGACGGCGGCCCCGGCAATACGGACCATGCGGTCCGGGCCCCAGAGGCGCGGCGAAAAGCCCCGCCTTCGCCGGGAATGCCATTCTGAGAGCGTCCGCTCCCGGCAAGAGCAGCTCGACGAATCTCCAGGGATAGGGCGAGATCCTTCGCTATCCCGCTGCGCGAGATTGACGCTCAGGATGACATTTCCGCGGCAGGTCCGGCTTCTCGACCGGGGCCTACAGCAGTCTCTTGCGCCAGTAGTCGATGCCGCCCAACTGAATCGGGACGTGGATGATCGTCACGGTGTCTTGCCCCAGGGCCTCCTCGATCGCCGGGGAGAGCTGCGACCCGTGCTCGATGTATACCCCTCTGGCGCCCAGAGCCTCCGCCACCTTGTCGAAGCGGATGTCGCCCAGCTTGCTGCCACAGCGGCAGTCCTCGTCGAAACACTCGGCCACGATGCCCCACGCCGCGTCGCTGGCGACCACGGCGACGAAGGGCGTCTGAGCCCGGAGTGCCGTCTCGATGTCGCCCAGGGTGAACCCGGCCGAGCCGTCGCCGCTCAGCAGGAGCAGCGGCCTCTCCGGCCGGGCCTTCTTCGCCGCGATGGCGCCCGGGATGCCCCAGCCCACCACTCCGCTCAGGCCGCAGGTGTGCCAGAACTCCGGATGCCTGTTCCACAACACCATGTGCGCCCAGCGACCGATATTGCCACCATCCAGCAGGAAGGTGATGTCACGGTCGAGGAAGGGCTTAATCGACCTGACCACACACATGGCGGGCAGCGGCGTTTCAAGCTCGCACAGCCTGTCATCCCACTCGCCCACGAACCTTGCCCTCGCATCCACAACGCTAGAGAGCCAGTCGGCATTTGTGCCCTCCGGCATGGCCTCGAGAAGCTGCGTCAAGAAGGAGCGCGGGTCGGCGAGAATAGGCAGCGTGGCCGGACCTTTGGCGATCTCGTTGGCATCCACGTCCACGCGGATGAAGTGGGCGCCGGGAGCACATACCGGCGGGCGACCGTAGCCGAGACGGAAGTCCACCCGGCCACCAAGGACCATGACCACGTCGGCCTCCGCTACCAGAGGGAAGGCGCCGTTGCACTCCGCCGTGCTGGGGCCCACGTACTGGGGCCAGGACTCGCCGATGCAGCAGCGGTCCCACATCAGGGAGAACAGGGGGATGTCCGTGGCCGCCACGAAGGCCTTCAGCGGCGCTTCGGCATCGGCATAGAAGCAGCCGCTGCCGGCGACGATGACGGGAGTTCGGGCCTCGTGCAGCATTTCGGCGGCCTTGGCGACGAGGTCTTTGGCCGCGGGTGTGGCGGGGCTCACCTTGCTCGGGGCGGGCTTTTCCGCCAGACCGTACGGCTCCGGCGCCGGCCCGTCCATGACGTCTCCGGTGATGGACAGATGCACCGGCCCGGGCCGGCCGCTGAGGGCGAGCTGGATGGCCTTGTCGGCCTCGAACTCCAGTTGATCGGCGCGCTCGATGAGCCGGGCGTACTTGGTAACCGGTTGGACGATGCCGATCTGGTCCAGCTCCTGGAAATGTCCGATGCCCCGGGTCTGGGCCTCCGAGCAGCCGGAGATAAGCAGCATCGGGCGGCCGTCCCACCAGGCGTTGGTGAGGCCGGTCACCGCATTGGTATGTCCCGGACCGGCACTGACCGCGACGACGCCGAGGGTGCCGGTCATCGCGCCCCAGGTGTCGGCCATGTACGACGCCGCCTGCTCGTTCCGCACGTCCACGATCTGTACGCCCTTGTCCAGACACGCCTGCATGAAGGCATTCAGACCGTTCCCGCACAGCACCGCCACATGCCGCACACCCCGGGCCTTGAGAAGATCCACCAGTAGTTCCGCGCCATTCATCGAGGACTGCTCCTTTGCTCGGCGACCGCCCGACGCCGGTCGTTGGTCGCACACCATCGTGCCGTGCATACTTCTCTGCGCGGCTCGAGCAGCCCTTCCGCCCCGCGAGTTCGGGCGCGCGCCGGAGTTCCGCGCTACCGGGCCGCCACCGCCCACATCTCCCCTGCGGCCACCACCACGGAGCAAACAGACCCCGGCCCGCGTAGGGAAGAACCCAACACGGACCGGGGTCCGTATCGCCGCCGGCATTGCGGCCTTTGGCCCCTAATGGGCCTCGAACAGGGCCTCGTGCCGCATCAGGCCCAGCTCCCAGGTGCCGTCCACTACGGCATCGGCCGGTACCCGGAAGATAAGCAGGAAATGCAGGGTCTGCTCGGGCGAAAGAGGAGTGATGATGCTTTGCAGGAACCCGTCGGCGGCGGGGTCATACTTCCACTTGCCGCCGGCGAGGATCGCCTCGGCGTCCTCCTCCGAGGCGACCCGCACCAGGCCGTCGGCCATGGCGATCGGGGTCACGAATCCCGGCGGCCAGCAGGCGAAGCTCTGCGGCCACAGCCCTATGGTGCCGACCCTGCGCACGCTGAGCGCCCCATCCACCCAGACCGCCAGCACCTTCTCCCCCTCGGGGGCGGGAAAGGTGATGTCCTGAGCCTCCTTGTCCTGCGGGTCGGTGAGAACGATCTTGTCCATCAGGGCCCACTGTCTGACGGTGAACCCCAGCTCCCTCACTCCCATGTCGGCCGCCGGCGCGGCCACGGCGGCGGCACCGTCTTCCTGGGCAAGGGCGGGGAAGCAGGCGACGAGAAGGCAGGTGAAGGCGATGAGATACGAACCGACTGATCGGACCATCGGGTCCCTCCAGGCGAATGTGTTGGGGCCGGACAGGGGGGTGTAGCCCCACGACGGGGCCACACCCGTCCTGATAGTGACCATCGGCCCCTCCGGTGGAGGGCTTGAGTGCGGACGGTATAGGCCTGCTGGCCAGAGGTCTGGGGGTGCGGCCGGAAACCCCGCCCTCGCCGCGGATGTCATTCCGAGAGCGTCCGCTCCCGGAGGGAGCAGCTCGAAGAATCTCCTGACATTCAGCGAGATTCTTCGCCCAAGCG
>CAYRFY010000360.1:0-2958 GCA_964423635.1 uncultured Armatimonadia bacterium
CCATCAAGGCATACACCGGCGTCCAGTCGAAGTGCTCGTACCCGAAGGGCTGGTCCTCGAAGACCTTCAGCTTCTCCAGCGCCTCGACACGACCAACGTAGCGCGAGACCGCCATCAGGTGCGCGAAATCGTAGCACCGCTGCCTGCTACGCTCCGAATACCTCCACCACTCGGCCTCCTCCAAGCTCCGCCACAGGCCACAGCGGTCCTCTTTCGGGAGCTGCAGAGCCGGGACGTATGAAAACCACGTGTGCATGGTGTAGTCCCACGCCGCCTCGATGCCCGTCTTGATCTCCGCCCGACGCAGCTCGCTCACGATCCCACTCTCGCCGTACTCGCTCCGCCAGGTCAGAAGCGCAATTGCCTCCCGCGCCAGCGCCGCCCGTGCCGCGTACTGAGACGCCGGCTCCGCCGCCCCGGCCATGTCGGCCAGACGGCTCATGGCGCAGCAGCCCACGGACCCGCCCATCACCGACTCGGCGATGATGTGTGTGAACTCCGGCCCCGGGTAGGCGTAGGCCGCGCCCGTCCAGTCGTACGCCAAGGGCAGCGTCGCGCCCAGGTTGCGGATCTGGGCGGCGATGGCCCGCGGATACTCCGCATCCACCAGCGCAGCGTACTGCACCGTGGGCCACAGCAGCGTGGCCGTGATCTCCGGATAGTCGATAACGGGGCGGAAGGGCACCGGCTCGGGGAAGTACCAGATGCCGGTCTCGCCGTCGAGGCACATGTGCTCCCACCACAGATCCAGCGTCCGGCGCACCGCCTCCGCCACCCGCTTCTGAATCTCCGCGGGCAGATACGGATATGCGGTCATCAGCCCGCTGCAGGTGAGCCCGTCGTAGAATGGCCGGCCCTCGGAGGGCGCAAAGCCTCCGCACCAGCGGAGGCGATCCACCATCTCCGTGGCATAGGTGCCGAGTCGCTCTCGCCACAGCTCCGGCATCTTGCTAACCGGCGGACCGACCTGCTCCAGATCGGCCACCGGCGCCAGCGGTACCCTGACCCGGGCTCCCGGACATGCCGAGATCGGGCCCTGCAGCGTGTCGACCCTCAGGGCGCCCTCGGGCGCGTACTGCGCCAGCGTGGGCGGCAGGCAGGTGACCGGCCGGGGCTCGATACCCCACTCATTGGCGACGACCTCGGCCCCGGTGGCATGGGTGACCACCGGCGTGCCCTCCTGAAGCTCGAAGCCGATGCTTTGCCGCGTGCGGCGCGAGAAGGCCAGAGGCACCAGGCGCAGCAGATCGTCCCAGCCGAGTTCCGAGGGGACGAGGGCGAGGGCGAAATCGGGTCCCTCGCCGGACGCGATGCCGATCTCCACGCCGTCCTCCACTGCCCGCACGAAGCCCGGACTGCGGGGGAACACAAGGGCCAGTGCGAAAGGCTCATCACTGAACCGCAGCACGACAAGAGGGCCGCCCACCTGCGTCCCGGCCGGAATGGCGCTCTCGGCTTCCGTGGACAGCGCCACACGCGCGGGCGTCTCCCGGCCAAAGGGCAGGAACTCGCAGGTCTCGGGCGGCGCCTGCTCCGCCCAGTCGTAGCCCATCAGGCGCCAGACAGCCTGCTCCCCGGCGACCGGGTTCTGCGATGAGAGCCAGATGAAGGGGTACGCCCGGCACACCTCCACCGTCTGCCGCCACCCTTCCGCCTCCTTGGCCACGATCGCATGGTCGCGGTCGCAGATGAGCGTCCGGGTACCTTCCGCCGGCCGGCTGAAGCGCTCGAACAGCGGACCCTGCGGGGTCTGGAGCGTCAGGAATCCGGCGAACTCCTGCCTGCCGAACCAGCTTCGCCTGCCCGGCCCAGCCACGGTGGCATGGAGCTTGAAGCCGCGCTCGATCTGAGTGGTGAACACCTCGTTCCACAGATCGCCCTCGTCGTACTTGGCGAGCTGCGACACAGGTCCCAGTGGGTACGGCGGCCCACCGGCACCCTGTGCAACAGGGCCAATCAGAGCCAGAGCCATGCAAAGCAGGAGCCGCTGCATCCTGTCACCCTCCTCTCGCCTGGACGGCGGTCTCCATGGCGCCCGGCACCGAGCCCGGCGGCATCATCCCGGACACAGCCTGTCGCCCGGCGGTCCGCCCACCGGCCGTCGCCACTCACATACTGGGCTCGATCAGCATCTCTACTCCCAGCACTTTCACCGATTCCGCCGGGGCGCCGACCTCGACCACATCGTGCCCGGTGCCCGTGAAGGCCTCCAGCGGCACCCGGTAGGTCGCCAGCACGGCCCCCTCCCCGGACGGGCTCGCACCGCTGCTCTCGCACCGCGTCGCATTGAGCTTCACCGCGGGAAGCTCTGCCCCGGCAGCCTGCTCGAGCCGCAGCTCCACTGTCACCTTGGCCCCCTCGGACGGTTTCGGCCCTGTGGCGAGGGGGAAGCTGAGAACCTTGCCCTGGGCCGGGAGCGGCGGGCTGTACTGCTCGTCGCGGCCGGTAATGTCACGCCAGGTGATGGCGTGGCGTCGCGGCAGGGCATTGAGCGCCTCCAGGGAGGCCATGGCCTGCAGAGTCTTGCGGTACCCCTCCGGCGTCCACGTGGGATGGTTGGCAATCGGGGTGAAGTAGTTGAACAGATAGACGGCATCGGCTCCCGCCGCCAGGACCGCCGCCGCCGCGCCGGCGGCCTGCTCCTTGTTCACTGAGACGGCCGGGCCGCCCGGCAGCGGGCGATGCAGAATCTCCAGTCCCCCGGCCAGGGTCACGTCCGTCCCCGCCAGCTCCCGCGCCCACCGATCCAGGGGCATGTCGTATTCCAGCGTCGCCCACCGAGGGGTCGCTACCACCAGATCGACGAGACCGTCCTTTGCCCAGCCCACGGCGTCCAGACCCCAGCTCTGAGCCACCTCAACATGCGAAGGCACGCGTACGGCCAGGTGGATCGGGTGCCCCCGGCGCACCGAGGCGTCGTACACCAGCCGCCGCACCGCCCGCAGCCACTCCCGCAGC
>CAYRFY010000360.1:2968-8340 GCA_964423635.1 uncultured Armatimonadia bacterium
CCCCGCCTCCTCGGCGCCCGGCGCGAACAGATACGGCTCGCGCATGAAGTCCAGCTCCAACCCGTCGATGTCGTAGCGCTGCAGGGTCTCCACCACCAGCGCCCGGTACAGATCGCGCACCTGCCGATGGGCGTAGTCCAGGCCCCGGGCGTAGTATCCCGAGCCACCCCGGAAGAACCGCTCATCGCGCCAGAGCTTCCCGTGGAAGGGGTGGTCGAGGTTGTCATTGCAGTGCACGTCATTCATCCGCAGCGAGATCCAGGGCGACACGCCCCGCAGACGGCAACGCTCGATGACCCGGGCGGGATAGTCCACGCCCTGCCGGTCCAGTTCCATCATGCTGTGGATCATCCGGCGATAGCCGGGGAGGGCGTCGGGAGTGATGCCCGTGAAGTACGGCTGGTCGTCGGGCCCCTCCGGATCGTACCCTCCCCAGAAGGTCTCCCAGGCCTCGCCCTGGTAGTTCGTCTTCCGGGCATTGGTGTTCAGCATCAGAACCGTCACACCGGCGGCGGCGATCTCATCGAAATACTCGTCCAGCACTGCGCCCCCGTCCACGCCATCGGTGATGGCATTGGTGTAGAAGAAGTCCGTGCAGTCCTGGTTGAAGATGGGGCCTGTGAGCTTCGGCATGGGTCCGCCTTTCCACGCAAGGGGTGTGCGCCCGCCGCTATCCGCCGCATGGGCGGAACCGGTGAGCAAGAGCAAAGAGATGAGAGCGATGGCTAGTTTTGGAGGTGTCATGGCCGGCTCCATTGGGCGGGCGGTAGGATGGCGCGGTCCGCGGCGTCTTCGCCGACAGAGACCGAAAGATCTCCGTGACGGGCGACCGGTGGCGGAGACGAGAAAGCCCCACGCCGTTTGTGGGACGCCCGGGAGAGTCGGCCGCTCCTGCGGATCGCTTGCGGGTGAGGCGCCGCCCGGAGGCACACCACCGCCCGCCTCGTGACTCGCTGGGCTCCTGCCGCCCATGCCGACACCACACTGGGAGGCGAACAGCGCCCCTCACAGTACCTCGATGGCCTGCACGATGGCGTCATTGCCGCCGGCGGCGAGTACCCGAAGGCAGATGCACCCTTTGCTGTCCGGGGCGACATCGGCGATCCGCAGATCTGCCGCCATGCCCACCTGCCCCGCCGCGGTGGCCGGGTCCCAGCTCTCCCGGACGCGGCGGCCATTCACCTCGATATGCAGCGGGCGCTTTCCCGCCTCAGGCAGCCATAGCTCGGCGAACTTCAGGTGCACCGTGTACAGCCCCGGCGCCACCGGGACCGAGTACCGGAGGTCCGCGCCGCAGCGGGCGGTCTGGTACAGACGCTGGTCGTGCAGCGTGGGTGAGGCCTGAGCCACCGGTGCCTCCGAGCGTAGGGCGTCGCCCGCCGCGGCGTCCGCGCTCCACTCCAGACTGTTCCAGTCCACGTAGGGGACCTCGGCGCCGCAGTTGATCCTCAAAACCGAGCGATCTTCGGGGAGCACCTCGATGGCCTGCACGAGGGCGTCTGCGATCGGCTGTCCGGGCTCCGAGCCGCCGGTGAAGTCCAGGTGCAGGCTGCCGTCCGCGGTGGGGACGAGGTAACGGAACACGCGCTCGTAGGCCCGGCGTGGTCCGCGGGCGGCCTGGCAGACGTCGAAGTCCGCAAGCACCTGCTGCCCATTGATGCTCAGGTTCATCGGCCGCTCGAAGGCCCACTCGTGCTCGGGCTCGGCCAGCTTCAGACGCAGCGTGTAGAGGCCCGGCTGCAGCGGGATGGCGTAGCCGAACTGCTCGCCCGCCCGTCCGCACGTGTACAGTGCCCGGTCGGCCTCGGTCGGCTGTGCCCCGGCGATGGCGACATCCGTCCGCGTCGCATGCCCGCCGGTGAAGTGCGCGTCCGCAGACCACACGTTCCCCTGGCTGTCGGTGAAGGCCTCGTCGGCTCCGCACAGAATGCGCACCACCGAGGCCGCACTCGCGGCCGGCGCCTCGTCGGTATACGTGATCCGAGGCATCCAGGCCAGGAGGGCGTCGTCCGGGGCGTCGCTGCGGTCGAGGACGAAGCGGATGGTATCGCCCGCGCGGACCGGAGCGGTCACGTCATGCGTGGCGCCGACCAGGTCGTTGAGCGGCACGTCGGCAAAGCCGCCCTGCGGCCAGATCGGCTCGGAGTTGCGCAGGATCTGCACGCGCAGCCGCCCGCCCCTGTCCTGGTGGTAAACCTCCTTCATCGCGCGGCCGAGTATCCGCACCGTCCCATCGCGCGGGGCCCGCCAGGAGCGCACGCACCGGGCCTGTGCCGAGGCCTGCTGCCAGCCGCGGCCCACCCGACCCGTCCCGGCCGCCTCCCAGTAGCCCTCCACTCCGCCCACCTGGTTGGGGGTGCCCCCCAGGTCGCCCGCCGGGCTCTTGGCCGGATGCACGAAGGCCATCGGGCTGAAGGACTGTCCGTCCGTGCTCACCTCGGCACTCCAGCCGTCGCGCCCGGTTCCCGAGAAGTGCCCACCCAGGGCCCAGGCGCTCAGCGGCTCGTCGGGCAGGCGCTGAGCCTCGGTCCACTCACTCGCATTGCCGTCGCCATCCACGCTGCGCACCCAGTAGCGCGCCCCCGGGTCCCAGCCCTCTGCGTGATCGAAGTAGTAGGTGCCTACACTCACCTTCCCCAGCACCTGCTCGCCGCGGCGCACCTCGTAGAAGCTCAGCCAGTTGTCATCGCTCCCCGGCGACCAGTAGATGCCCACTCCGGGATGGCCGATGTTGGTCTCGCGCCGCGACAGCACCCGCCCCGGCGCCGTGGGGGCGAGAGCGTCGCTCCCCGCTCCCGGTCGGTTCGGCAGGCCGAGGTGGATCAGCTCGCCGGGCTCTGGGTCGCGCAGGACGATGCCACCGTCCATCAGGTCGGCCCCGGTACGGCTCTCGGTCTGGCGTCCGCACTCGTACCCGACTGAGTAGGTGTGCTCGGGCAGTAGCCCCCGCGGCCGCACGGTGACATGTCCCGCCGCCCGGTGCTTGAGCACAATGCAGGCCTTCGTGCGATCGTGGCCGGTGCGCTGGGCGTAGTAGATCTCGCTATCGCCCTCGACGGCCGGGTGGAAAGTGTAGCTGTGGCGCCCCACCACGCCCTCGCGGCGCAGGTAGCGGTAGAGTTCGTTCTGGCGCCGCAGGGCCTCGCGGTCCTCGGGTGCAGCGGAGAAGCCCCAGCCGGGAGCCATCGTCAACTGCCGCCGGGAAGTTGCCGGATCGTAGCGCGTACCGTTCAGCAGCGGGTCCAGAATGTCCAGCCACTTGTCCGGCAGCTCCAGGTAGGAGAAATAGTGATTGGTCTCGTCCCCGCGGCCGAGGTCGGAAAGGTAGTTCACATCCGCCAGCCGCTGGACCTCGAACTGGTGGGCGAAGCGGCTGCCGCCATCGCAGGTGTGGTACGAGCAGCGGGGATTGGTAGTGAGGAAGTGCTCGATCTGCTCCCGGTACGCGCGATCCGCGGCCGGGCCGAAGCGGCCCACGCCGTCGGTGCGCCACTGGAAGTCGCCCCAGGCCCCGGCCTTGCCGTCCATCAGGCCCGCCGACGGCCGCCCTGCGAACCACAGCAGCCACGGCATGTCCATCTTCGCCAGATAGCGCAGTGTGTGGGAGTAGTCCGGTCCCTCATACGTGGGCCGGAATACGCTGGCATAGCTGTCCTCGGGCCAGCCGGGGTACTTGGACCAGCCCGCGTCATCCCACAGCATCTCGAAGCCCAGTTCGCGCATCAAGTCCGCGTCCATGTCCAGGCCCGCCAGCCGGGCGGCGAACTGCTCCTGCAGATTGCGCGAGCAGGCGAACCACGCCACCGCCCACTTGGTGCGCGCGTAGTAGTTGGCGTTCGTGTAGTCCCACAGGTACCGGTACTGCCAGTCGTAGACGCGCACGCCCATGTCGTCCAGATCGCCCCGGAAGGTGCCCAGGGTGATCGGGGGCATCGCCAGCGTCTCGCCGGGCTGCAGCGAGTAGGTCGCCAGAGCGGGAAGGCCGGCGGTCAGGTGCAGCGGGCCGCCGTTCTGGCGATCCAGGCTCAGGTTCCAGGTGCCCAGATAGTCCAGAGCGACGAGCAGCCCGTCGCCGGAGCCGCCCTCGCCAAGCAGGGCCGTCCAGGGCACGTAGTTGTCGCTCTTCTCGCCGATCAGGGCCTGGTGGTAGGACGCCGCCACGGGAGCGGAGCGAAGCCGGCCCTGATTGGGGCGGCTTGTGCCGCCGCAGAGCCAGTAGTGGGTATAGGCGCCGTCGGCCGGCAGGGACAGACGGAGCGTCAGTGGCGCGGGAGCGGCGAGACTTCGCGCCTCGGCTCCGGCATTGCGCAGCTCCACGGTCTGCCGCAGGATGGAAGTCCCCGGATGGGCGGTGAGGCCCAGCGTGGCGGTCAGCGCACCTCGGGATAGCTCCAGTAGGAGCTGGGCCGCGGGCCGCCCACCGACGGCCACCTGTCGCGCCTCGCCCTTGAGCAGCTTCCAGCCCGCCGCATCGGCGCCCTCCGCGCGACGGGGCGCCTCGGTGACCCGGACGATGCTCACCCCCACCGGGCTGCCGCCTCCCACGTGGGTGGCCGGCCCGGAGAGCAGCACGACCCCATCATGCGGGGCCTTCCACACGCGGACGAGTGTAAGCGCATTGAGCAGCTCGAAGCTCGTGCCGCCGAGCTTGGGGCACTCCCCCGGAGCGCGGTAGCCCTCGGGCACGCGGGCCTTGACACCGGGGGCGATCTCCACCGTCTCGCCCAGTTGCTCCAGGCAGCCCGTGCCGGTGGCCTGCACGTAGGTGTACCACACAGGTCCCTGGGCAAGCTCCGCGTCCTCGGCGGAGCGGAACGCCTCGCCGCCCTTGTAGGCAACGGTGGTAGGCCAGTCCAGCCCGGCGCCGCCGTCGTCGGCACGAGTAGTGGCACAAAACCCGAGAAGGTCTCCCGCGCGCACCTGCAGGCGCTGTGTGCCCGGATCGGCGGTGGCGCCGGGAGCCACGTGCCCGCTCCAGAGCGCCTCGGTGACGAAGGTGCCGGCCAGGGGCGCGGCATCCAGAGCGAGGGGGGGGGATAGTGCGCCGGGCTCGGCGTAGTCGCAGGGGGTGTCGGTCAGCGTATTCTGCAGCTCAGCCAGTTGCAGCCTTCCGTCGCGGCAGTCGAAGGCCATGCGGACGGCCGCGGTGCCCACAGACCAGCGCAGGCCGTCCTCGCTTCCGCGGGCAAAGGCATCGCCGACGGAGACTTCGCGCCCCTCGGGAGCCGCAGAGCCGCCGAGACAACAGACCAAGAGAAGCAGGAGCGCGCAGGACAAGCACATGATGGAGACCCTCCCAATGAAGCAGGGGGTTCGGCGGAGGGGCAAGGAAGACCTTCGGGGGTTGGGGAGTGCGGGGTGGGGGGAGGGGG
>CAYRFY010000361.1:0-8339 GCA_964423635.1 uncultured Armatimonadia bacterium
ATCGGGCGAGGCGGCGTGTGGCCG
This sequence comes from uncultured Armatimonadia bacterium, assembly GCA_964423635.1. Taxonomy (GTDB): domain Bacteria; phylum Armatimonadota; class Zipacnadia; order Zipacnadales; family JABUFB01; genus CAYRFY01. The sequence continues at coordinate 25 of CAYRFY010000361.1, forward strand.
CCTCGCCCGTAGCGATTGCGGACCGGTCGTATCTAGAGCTTTACAGCCGTCGACTTGGAGGCCTTCAGCACCTGGGCGGCCGTGACCTCGCGTCCCAGCTCCTGGGACAGATAGATGCCCTGACTGACGAGCATCACGTTCAGCGCGATGCCCGCGGTGTCCAGAAGCGGCACCCGGCCCTGCAGGGCCGCGACCCAGTGCTGCTGCGAGCCATCGTAGGCGTCGTAGTCCTTGACCCAGCGATGCCAGCGGAAGTCGGTGCCGCCCAGGTCGAGGTCGGCGCTGAACTCCACATCGCCCACCTGGGAGAAGAACTTCAGCGGATTGAGCTTCAGCCCACCCAGTGAGCCCAGTATCTTGCTGGATTCCGAGCCGTCGTAGTGCATGGCCCAGCTCTCCTCGATGTCGAGGCTGATGCCCCCGTCCAGGCGCACGAACCCCAGCCCGAGCTCCTCCACGTTGTACCCGGAGTCCTTTTTTTGCTTGTCATACATCGGGATCTCCTGGTGGGTGGCGCCGGAGATGGTGAGCGGTGTGGGATTGCCCAGCAGGTCCAGCACCTGGGCCAGGTGGTAGACCCCCATGTCATACATGGCGCCACCGGCCGACTGGTCCTTCTGCACGAAGGCGGGAGTGCCGTAGCCGTCTACGTAGACCCGGCCCCGGCGCCGAAAGCCGTAAGAGCGGGCGTAGTACAGCTTGCCCAGATGTCCCTCCCCAATGAGCCGCCGGGCGGTCTTGTGCTCCTTGCTGTACAGCGTCGAGAGCTGTATATGCAGGTGCTTGCCGGTTTTTTGGGCCGTGTCGACCATCCTCTTGGCATCCACATACGAGCCGGCCATGGGCTTCTCGCAGTAGACGTGCTTGCCCGCCTCCAGCGCGGCGATGGTCACGGGGGCGTGCAGGTTGTTGTGCAGACACACGTCCACGGCATCGAGCTTCTTCATCTCCAGAAGCTTGCGGAAATCGGTGAAGACTTCAGGGATCTCGTTGGCCTCGGCGACTGTCCTGGCTTCCTCCTCGTTCACGTCGGCCACCGCCACCAGCTTGGCCCCCGGAATGCCCCTGTAGGCGCTAATGTGCGACTTGCCGATCATCCCGACCCCGATGACGCCGATGCGGATGTCCTTTGCCATGCGTGATCTCACCCTCTTTGGTGTACTCCGGGGACGGTCTGTCTTGCACCCTCACCCGGGGAGCGCCGCGGCGCTATGGTTCGCGCCATCTTGCACCCGGAGCGCGGAAGGGTCAAGAGGTCGGTGGTCTCGCCCGGCACGCCGGGAAGGTCTCCGCCCGCCGATGCGGAACTCAAGGCCATCGTGGCGGCGCCCCGCAGCGGTCGCTACAGGTCCGACATCATCGGCAGCCACCCCGAATCGGGAGAGCGTCCCATGGAGAAGGTACTGCTGGTTATCGGCGATGCGGCGGAGGTCACCGACACGCTCTATCCGTACTACCGCATCCCTGAGGATGGATACGAGATGGTGGTCGCAGGACCCGAGAAGCGCGTCTACCACCTGGTGCAGCACGACGGCCATCCAGACTGGGACATCACCATCGAGTCCAAAGGCTACAACTTCGCGGCCGATATCGCGTTTTGCGACATCGTGCCCGAGCAGTACCTGGGCCTGGTGATCTCCGGCGGCCGGGCTCCCGAGTACATCCGGTATGACGAGCACCTGATGGCCGTGACGAGGCATTTCGCCCAGTCCGGCAAGCCCATCGCCAGCGTCTGTCACGGCATCGAGATTGTTGCGAAGGCCGACGTGATCCGTGGCAAGAGGGTTACCACGGTTGCGAAGTGTCGCTTCGATGCCGAGATCTGCGGGGCCACTTACGTGGATGCCCCGGTGGTCGTGGACGGAAATCTGGTGACGGCCCGCACCTTCCACGACAACACTCAGTGGATGGGCGAGTACATGAAGCTGCTCAACGCCGCCAGGGATGCGAAATGCCGGGGTTGAGCGTCTCGCCACAGAACCATCACGGCGTCCGAGGAAGTGCCCACCCATGGAACCGGTGAGACTACTACAGATCGGCTGCGGCATGATGGGTGCCCGCCACGTGCGCGGGCTCGGAGAGCTGGAGCGTGTCGCTCCCGGCTCCGTGCGGCTGGCCGCGCTTTGCGACCACCGCGTGGAGTTGGCTCAGAGCGTGGCGGAGGAGGCCGGGCAGCTTCTGGGCTACACGCCGGCGGTCTATGCGACGGCGGACGAGGCTCTCGCTACGGAGACGGAGCTACACGCCGCCGACGTCGTCACCGACCCCCGTTCACACGACGCCATCGTCATCCCGCTCCTGGAAGCGGGGCTGGACGTACTGTGCGAAAAGCCGCTGGCGGTGACCGTCGCCCGCGGCAAGAGGATGGTACAGGCCGCGCAGCGTGCGGGCAAGGTGCTCGCCGTTGCCGAGAACAACCGCCACGACCCCATGAACCGCCTGGCCCGTGCGGCCCTGGACGGTCACATCATCGGCGACCCCAATTTCGTGCTCAACCTCGCCGTCAGCCGCGGCAGCGGGATCATCGCCACCGCCTGGCGCCACCGCCTGGCCATGGGTGGGGTGCTTCTGGACGTGGCCATCCACATGGCCTACATCATGGAGTACATGCTCGGGCCGCTGGAACGCGTCAGCGGCATCGCGCAGCTCGTGCAGACACAGCGCCGCGGTGCGGAATATGACGGCAGGCAGGTGGAGGTGGCCGTGGATGCCGAGGACGCGTTCTCCGCGGTACTGGAGTTTGCCAGCGGCGTCGAGGGGCACTGGACCGTGCACTTCGCCAGCCCCGGAGAGAGCCTCCACAAGCGCACGATCATCGGCTGTGCGGGCAGCATGGACCTGTCACCGGACCGCTCCGGCCGGCCGGTTAGCGTCCAGTGTGGCGACGACAGGCTCTCGGGCGATGTCCTCGCCGGCGCCCTCCCCGAGTACGCCCTGCCCGAGATCGAGACCGCCCTGTTCGGCGAACGCCCCGGTAGTTACACCCTGGCCGGGCCGGTGACGGACCGCAAGCTCCTGGCCGCCGAGATGCACTCCTTCGCCCGGGCGCTGCGTGATGGCGGGGCTCCGGAGGCCGATGGCTCCCGGGGCCTCCGGGCCGTGGCCATCATCTACTCCGTACTGGAATCGGCCCTGATCGGGCGACCGGTGCTGGTGGATGAAGTGCTTTCCGGCTCGCTATGCTCCTACCAGGACATGGTGGAGGTAGCGGAGTAGGCCCGCTCGCTAGTCGCCCTTGCGCACCAGCACCCGCGGCAGCCACGCATCGGTGTGGTAGGGGCGACCATTCCACACGTAGAAGAGGTCCGCATAAGGTCTGATCCGCCGCGGCCCCCCGCCGTCTCCGAGCGCGGCGAGTTTTTCCTCGAAGACCACCTCGAGCCGCAGCCGCACCGTCTCTCCCGGCCCTATCGTCGCCGGCACAGCGCCATCGACGACGCGCGCGCGCACCGCCCGGGCAGCACCGGCATCGGTGAAGACGTTCAGCACGCCCCCGTCGAACACAAACAAATGGCCTCCGGGGGTATCGGCATCCAGCTTTTCCGACAGCCGGAAGTGGCACTGCTCAAGCGGCCTGCCCTCCAGATTGCTGAACTCCACGATGGCCTCGTACGGACGCCCCGCCTGCACCGCGGGACAGACCAGTTCGGGTCTCCGCGGGTCGTACCCGACGACGGGCAGCTCCTGGGAGAGGCCTGCGGTGAAGCGGTGCCGAGGGATGTAGGGCGGGAAGTGCTCCACCGTGTCGCCCTTCGGCCGCCCTTCGATGTCGATGAGGCCCCACGGGCGCAGGAACGGCTTGATGTAGTCAGGGTCCGTGGTGCCGATGAAGTAGCCGTCCAGGCGAAAACCCCGCAGCCCACCGTCCTCGCCGTACTGCGGCACGGCGCGGTCCGCCCAATGCTTGCCGCCCCAGTGGTCATTGAGCACGAAATAGCGCGCCCCGGCCACCCATGAGGGGTCGTACTCGCCGGGTCGGGGAGTGGTGAGGTTGCGCCAGCCGTCCAACACCGTCTGGCGGTAGTGCTCGATCTCCTGGGGCTTGTACGCTCTTGGGCCGCGGCGCCACGTAGGATCCTTGTCCAGACTCTCGGGGAGCGGGAAGCACGACCAGCCCTCCGTGATCACGATCGGGATGTGCGGGTCCCCGCGGTAGTCCATCTCCTGCCGACTCTCGATGATCTGCTCCATGTCCACATGGCAGCCCCTGGGCCCGTAGGCATGGATAGCGAGGAGGTCGAAGTGGTCCTTGGCCCCGGCGCAGTACAGAGCGCCGATGTGGTTGCGGTCCGAGTAGCACAGGTTGCCGATGATCAGCCGGTTGTCGGGATGGGCCCGCTTCATGCCGCGGTGAATGGCGCGGATTGGGTCCATGTAGTAGAAATGCCAGTCGGCGAAATGGGGCCTGTAGGTCTCCGGCGCCACGAGATCGCGCTCGTTGCCGCCGGTCTCAAACAGCGTGACGCCGTAGGTCTCGCGGGCGAAGCGGCACGCCGCCTCGGCCCACCGCTCGAGGCACCGGTTGTAGCGGGGGATGTCGGAGAAGCGGAAACGCTCCGCCCACGGCGTGCCGAAGAAGTGCAGGTGGCAGATGAGGTGGCGCCGAGACAGGTCGCGCGGGTCGGGCACGACCCGCGAGAAATCAAATCGCGGCTCGCCCTCGCCCGGGTCTTCCGGTTGCGTGTCGCCCCAGTGCATTCCGAACTCCCCGACATTGGCCCCCGTCGCATCGATCACCTGCCGGCGAATCTCCTGAGGCGGCCCCTGATCGTCTCCGGGCTCTCCGGGGTCCACACCCGGAGCGGCGAAGTAGAGCATGAACCCGTCGGGTACGGTGCCCGCCGGTTGGCGACCTGCAGGTTCCGGAGCCGCCTCCGGCCCGACCTTGGGCAGATCGCGGAATGCCAGATAGCTCTCCCTCGACTCGATGGCCGGAGCCCTGCGGTCACGCGAGCACAGGCCGAAGTCATGCCCGCTCCCGTCCTTGGCCTCGGGCAGGTCCGTGAGCACGAGATAGGACGCCTGCTGTACCATATGGTACTCGGGCTTGGCAAGCTCGGTCAGGACCTGCCGGAGCTGCCGGGCTTTCTCCGCCTCGTCGGTCGTGCTCCAGCCGTACTCGTTGAGCCACAGCTTCTTGTGTCCATCGCCGTGGCGCACCAGCACCCGGTAGGTATCGTGGATGGCCTTCCAGTGCAGGGGGGTACCGTAGGGATGGATGGCCACGGCATCGAAGCTGTCGCCACCCCCGTGGGTGTAGATGTCCTCCAGGTACCGGAAGCCGTCCTTGACCCCTTCGTGGTAGTCCAGGCCACCGACGGCCAGAACGCACTCCGGGTCGGCGGCCTTCATGGCCGTGTACCACCTCTTCAGCCACGGGACGTAGGTGTTGGCCATGTGCCCGTTGGCGCCGGCGTCGTTGATCCAGGAGCAGCCGTTGGGCTCGTTCCAGAACTGGTAGTACCTGACCTTGCCCCGATAGCGGGCGGCGAGGGTGGAGCAGAACCGCTCGAAGTCGGCGGCATAGCGCTCATCCGGTGGGAAGCGATAGCCGATTCCCGGGATCTCGGGGGCCTCGGGAGGCAGGGCCCAGTCGGGCGTGAGGCCCACATAAGCGAACACCTCCAGCCCGCGTCTGCGGGCCTCGGCCACCTGGTGGTCCACGTAGTCCCAGTGGTATTCGCCCGGCGCGGGCTCGATGTCGATCCAGGCGAAGTTGGCGGGGACGTTCGTGCCTCCCATCTGCCGGATCCTGTCCATGCTGAGACGGTCGAACGCCCTGGCCTGCTCATCGGGCAGCCCTATCCAGCGGCCCCAGGTGATGCCGCAGCCGTAGATGAGGGGACGCGGCTCGGGGGGTGTCTGTCCCATCGCCGACGAAACGGCGAGAACGGCGCAGAGAAAGTGAGTGGGGAGCACGGTTCTTCAGCTCCAGCGTCCGTTTGGGGGATCAGTTCGCTGCGCATCCGATGAGGGCCTGCCTCGGAGGCCCGCAGACGGAGGGGCACGCGGCGACCGATGAGCAGAGGGAGCCGGAGGGACGGCAGAGCACGGAGAGCGCCGAGAGACGGCGGAGCACGGCGCGAGGGTCTGAGGTCTGGCGCCATGCCTGTCCTAGCTCAGCGGGCGCGGAGACTGGTAGCTCGCGGGAAGAATCGCCGCAATCTCGGCTAAGTCGGCCGCGCTCAGTGCCCACGCGGCGCCGCCGACGTTTTCCTCCACCTGCGCCGGACGCTTGGCCCCACAGATCGCGCAGGTGACCTCCGCATGGGACAGGACCCAGTTGATCGCCACCTGCGCCACGGACCGCCCCAGTCTCGCGGCAATGGGACGCAGAGCATCCACCGCAACGAGGTTCCTGGCAAAGGCCTCATCCCTGTACAGGGCGCTTTGAGCCCGTACATCCCCCGGAGCGAAGCTGTGATCGGCGGAGAACTTGCCGGTCAGAAGGCCCTGCGCCAGGGAGCCGTAGGCCATGACGCCCACGCCCTGTTGGGCACAGAAGGGCAGTAGTTCCACCTCATTCTCGCGGCAAAGCATGTTGAGAGGGATCTGATTGGAGACGATGGGAGCCACGGCCAGCGCTCTTTTGAGCTCTTCGACGCCGTAGTTGGAGACCCCGATGTACCGAGCCTTGCCCATCCTGCGGATCTCATCGGCCGCTCCGACGGACTCCTCGATGGGCACTTTGGGGTCGGGCCAGTGGAGCTGGTACAGGTCCACATAGTCCAGTCCGAGGCGCAGGAGGCTGTCATCGATGGCCCGGCGCAGCCACGCGGCGCCGGCATCGGTACGGTAGTTGCCGCCATCGTCCCACCGCCGGCCTCCCTTGGTGGCGATGAGCACCCGGTCACGTACGCCGCGCAACTCCGGCCCCAGCACCTCCTCGGAATGCCCGTGGCCATAGATGTCGGCGGTGTCGAAGAAGTTGATGCCAAGGTCGACGGCCCGGCGGAGCGCGGCACGCCCCTCGGCCTCGTCCACCTCCCCCCAGCCTCTGCCGCCTATCGCCCAGGTGCCGAAGCAGATGGCGGATACCTGCAGGCCGCTGGGGCCCAGTGTGCGATATTCCATGGGAAGAAGGCCTCCCGACGTGGATGATGACGGCAGGAAACGCCCTGTGTGGGGCCGGGAAGGCAACGAGAATGCTTCTCGGCCCGGGCACCCGAGCGACGAGAAACCCGCAAAGCGTCTATTGCACGGACCGCCCGGCCAAGAGTGGCTCCCACACGTGGCGGAAACTGCAGGCCGGAAGCACCAGATTGGCGTTGGCCTGCGAGCTGTACATCACCGCCAACCCCAGGAGTTCCCCGGCCGGGCCTGTGCACGGCCCCCCGCTCATGCCCTCTCTCACGGGTATGTCGGTGTTCAGTGCCGTCGGCGTCCCGGCGCCACTACGCATGACCGCGGTGATGTGCCCTTCTTGCAGCCGGGCCCTTGGGCCACGCCCCGAAGCTCCCGGACCATCGGCCATCGCGAACCCCGCCAGGTAACACTCCGTCCCTGCCGCGATCCTATCGCCCTTGGCGACCTTCACGAAGGGGTAACTCCGGGACGGTGGTAGCTTGAGCAACGCATAATCGCCCCCCATCTCCCGGGGCGACGGACTGCCGATGGCGCCGACGTGCTCGGTCAGGCGGGCAGTCAGCACCTCCGCCCGGCGTGTGCCGCTACCCAAAACCACCTGGACGGCTCCAGAGGTGGCGGTGCGCACGACGTGGGCGGCGGTGAGGACGTGGCCCTGCTTTGAGATGATGACCCCGGTGCCCTGGACGGCCGCGGCATGCGGGTCTCCCTGCTCCGCGGGTACCATGACACGCACCGTGGCTCGGAGCACGCGACCCGGCGTCCCGTTGCGGATGAGGGCGACGGTCAGGATGGCGGCAAGCAAGAGAGCAGCCACGCAAACGATGGCCACCACAGCGCCACGCTTGCGCGGGAGAGGGGCTAACTGGGCAGGCGCCCGGCTCAGCGACGGGAAGAAGCGGAGCATGGTGTCTCTGACGGCCCAAGGGCGGGGAGTGGATACAACGGCCCGACCGGCCCCCCTCCTTGCGGCCCTACTGCATCAGCCCCTCCCAGACGTGACTGAACCGGGACGTCGGCACTCCCAGCGCCGAAACCTCCTGCACCGCGGCGCCGGAGGCGCCGTCGGCGATGACATGGTGCAGCGTGATGATGCCCACTATCTGGCCACGGTCATTGGTCAGCGGCGCGCCCTGCATGCCCGAGTATGAGGCGATGTCGGTGTGGAAGGTGAGGGCTCCCTGGTCGCCGCCGCGGTCAATGCGGCCGATGCTTCCCTGGTCGATCTT
>CAYRFY010000362.1:0-8330 GCA_964423635.1 uncultured Armatimonadia bacterium
CCACAGCAAGTGGAGCCAGGGCGCCCACCAGTATGCCCACGCCACCACCACCGACCTTCGCCACTGGCAGCACCACCCCCTGGCCGTGCCCATCGTCGAGCCCTGGGAGTGCTCCATGGGCACCGGTGATGTGATCTTCCACGACGGCACCTTCCATATCTTCTACACCGACTGCGGCGGGCGCTGTGCCTACCGCGAAAAGACGCACCACGGAGACTGGATCTTCGTCGCCGAAAGCACCGACGGCATTCACTTCCACAAGGACCTACAGCCCCTGTTACCCGGTGGCGACTGCGAGGTGTTCCAGGATCCGGAGACGGGCCTGTTCCACCTGATCCGCAGCGGCGTGGAGCGTCTCGTGTCCGCCGATCTGCGCAACTGGCAGGAGGCTGCAGGCGAGTTTCTTACCCTGCGCGAGGGCATCAGTCAGGAGTGCCCCAACCACTTCGAATGGAACGGTTGGTTCTACTACATCCTGGGCCGCGCGGGCCTGTGGAGAAGCCGCAGCGCGCTGGGGCCGTGGGAACAGATCGCGCCCAACGTCTACGACGGGCTCATGGTGCCGAAAGTGGCGGCCTTCGGCGCCGACCGCCGCATCCTGGCCGGCTTCCTTCCGGCCCCGGAGTGGGGCGGCAACATCGTGCTGCGAGAGCTGCTCCAGGACGAGGACGGGACGCTGCAGATGGGCTTCGTGCCCGAGCTTGCGCCTGCGGTGGGGGAGAGGGCAAAGTTCCGGGTAATGTCCCTCCGCGGCGAGGTCCAGGCGGGGGATGCGTCTGTGACACTCGCCGGTCAGGGAGGGTTGGCGGTGCCCGTCCTGGCGCCGGTCCCCGCCGAGGCGCGCATCACCCTCCGCATCGCCCCCGGCCCGGACCCCCGGGCCTTTGGCGTCTGCTTCCGGGGGCAGGGCGATTGCCGGTCAGGATGTGAGCTGCGCTTCGAGCCCGGCAGGGGCCGGGCGCAGTGGGGCACGCCACAGGGCGGCGGCCTCGCTCCGGAAGCCACGGACCCGTGGGCCAGTGGCCTGAACTTCGCCATCGCGGGCCTCGACTGCCTCCGGCGCCCCTTCACCCTCGAGGCCATCCTGCACGGCAGCATCATCGATGTCTGCATCGACGGCCGCCGCACCATGATCACCCGGAGGCTCGACGGCATCACAGGCGACCGGCTGTTCCTGTTCAGCGATGGGGGAGAGGTGAGGTTCGAGGAGATTGAGGTGCGGCCGCTGGGAGCACACAGGCCTTGATTATCCGCGGCCTCCGTCTGCAGGCAGTCGCCTCTGCGGGCAAATGGCCGGCCTTGTGGCGGATGGTATGCCCGGTGGCCTAACTGGGGTCTGGGGTCTGTGGCCCCCAAACGATCCGCAGGATCGTCGGGGGCATGGGCAGAGCCCCGCGACGTTGACCGTCTGTTGGCCCTGTCTGAGCGCGCGCCGACCGGCGTCGTGCCTTATCGGTAGACCCTCTCACAGCCACCCGAGAAGAGGTCGCTCCCCTCGTGCCCGCGAACTGCTCACCGATGCGAACGTGCGCTCACCCTCCGGAGGTGTCGGTCATGCGCCCCCTGCTTGTCGCCCTCGCTGTGCTTCTTCCCCTGCAGCTTCTCGCCGCCGAGACTAACATGCTGCGCAACGCCGGGTTCACCCGATGCACCAACCCCGGACAGCCCGACTACTGGGGCACCGGCGCTCCGGAGTATGTGAACAACTTCTACGGCAACTACCACACCCACCCCGCCTCGCCGATAGCGGGCACAGACAGCCTCATCCTGCGCAACCAGGAGGGACAGCCCGGCTGGACGGTGCAGTCCCATCTCTACCGCGGCCTGGACCCCGAGGCCGAGCACACGCTCTCGGTGTACCTGCGAGCAGGCGGGCCGGAGACGCCGGTGACCCTCGGCATGGGCCCGGCCACCAAGACCATCACCGTGTCCGACCGCTGGGAGCGCTACGTCTGGACCGCCAGGCCCGGGGCCGCCTCCTGGGGCTACACGATACGGTTCGGCATCCCCAAAGGCACGCTGTGGATCGCGGCGCCGATGTGGGTCAAGGGCTCAAAGCCCGCGGAGTTCGCCCTGCACCCGGCCGACGCTCCCCCGTCTCTCGACACCGCCGAGCCGGCTCCCGCCGCCCCGCTACCTCGGGTTACGGTGCCCCTCAGCGCCCACCACGGACTGGCGACGTACCTGGACCCCGACGCGGCGCCCTGGACCGAGTCAGTGACGCTACCGCCCTTTGTGGCCCTCTACGGCGGCAGGCCCGCTACCTTTCAGACGCAGGTGCGCCTCGTGGCCACCGCGCGGGCCCTGCACATCGCCTTCGACTGCCTGCAGCCCGACATGGCCAACATGAAGGTTGATCCGGGCGTGTACCCCGGCGAATGCGTGGAGCTGTTCATCGCGCCCGAGGGCGCGACTGGTCCGTACTATCACTTCGCGGTGAACCCCGACGGCGCCACGGCGGACGAGCAGGGCTTCGATACCTCCTGGAACGGCGAGTGGCTCGCCACCACCACGAAGCACGCCGACCGCTGGAGCGCCCTGATCGACATCCCCTGGGACTGGCTGCCCATCGGTGCCCGGGCGAAGGAGGTGTGGGGCATGAACTTCTGCCGCCACGCCAAAGCGCGAAGCGAGGAGTACAGCCAGTGGTCCCAGACCGAAGGGGGCTTCCACAACCCCGCGCGCTTCGGCCTCGTCACCCTCCCGGAGAGCATCGTCGCCCCACGGGCGATGGACCTTGCCTGGACGGGAACCTGGACGGAGCACAACGCCTGGGGTCTGACGTTTAGCGTCACACCGGGCGCCGCCGCCGCGGGGCGGCTTGCCCTCGCGGCGGCAATCCAGCCTCCGGGTGGGCCCCAAGTGGCACCCCCGGGCCCCTTGCTGGAGGCCTCGGCTGCCTGCCCCCCGGGCGAGGCCACGGAGGTCAGGCTGGGTCCCATTCAGGGCACGCCGGTGGCCGGCGTCTATGAGGCCGAAGTGGAGGTTCGACTGGGCGGCGGCGCGCCGGTGCAGGTCCGGCGGCTGTCCCGTACGGTGGTGCAGCCCACTGTGGCGACGGGACAGCCCGGTGAGCCCTTGCGCGCGTTGCTGGACCGCTCGTACTACACCACCGAGCCCAAGGCCCGCCTGCGCGTGTGGTGCACCGACCCCCGGGCAAGGGCGGCGTGTGTCGAGGTGGCCGATGGCATGCACGTGACACTGCTCGATTCGGGCGCAGGTGGTCGCTGGGGCGATGTGGGTATTGGCCTGACCGAGCTTGCGGTGGGAGAGACGCCCGTGCGGGTCACGGTGCTGAGCTTCGCGGAGGGCAGCGGCCGTCCCGGTGAAGAGATCCAGACCACTCCCATCCCCGGTCTCGTGGCCTCGGAGCGCATCATCAAGCTGCCCGCCGAGCCCTACGGGACCAAGGTCGACCGCTTCTCCGGTACCTTCATCGTCGACGGAGAGCCCTTCATCCCTTACTGCATGGGCATCCACAGCATCACCGCTCAGCTCGGCCGCCTCCAGGACATCAGGGACCACGGCTTCAACACCATCTGCGGCATCTTCGGCGGCTCGTCCACCGAGGAGGAACTCCAGGCGAACCTCCCGGCCTTCCAAAAGTTCTTCGACGAATGCCGTCGCCTCGGACTGAAGATCATCTGGTGGAATACGGGGGGCGACAGCTACGAGAAGATCCGCGACGGCCTGCTGGGCAACATCCGCGCCTTCGGCGCCAATGACCTGATCCTGGCCTGGTACATCCTGGACGAGCCCGAGGGGTGGTGGGAGAGCGAGACCCGCAAGGAGGGCGATCTGCCCAGGTTCAAGGAGGCCGTCTCGGCGGCGGACCCGTACCGTCCCAGCTTCTTCAACTACTACTCCTGGAAGCCCGGCTACGGAGGCTACGGTGGCCTGGTGGCCTCCGACGTGGGCTCCCTGGACCGCTATCCCATCGGCCGCGGGGATGGGATGAAGGCCATGGACGACATCACGCGCATCATGGCCGCCGACTGTCTCCCCGTGGGCAAGCCGGTGAACATCTGGCTGCAGCTCTACGGGTACGACGACGCCGTGCGCGAGCCCACTCCCGCCGAGCAGCGCTGCCAAAGCTACCTGTGCCTCATCGCCGGGGCCCGATCCTTGATGTACTTCATCTACAAGCCCATGGGGCGGGCCATGTGGAACTCCATGCTGCCCCTGGGACGGGAGATCGAGGCCCTCACGCCGATCCTTGCTACCCCTCCGCCCCACCGGCAGGTCACGGCCGACAGCGACCTGATCCGCTTCGCCCACCGCTACCTTGACGGCAAGTGGTACCTGATCTGCGCCAACCCAAGTGCCTCCACCGTCAAGGTGAGCTTCGACCTCTCCGCCCTGGAAGTGACGGGCCCGGCGAAGAAGCTCTTCGAGAGCGGCCAGGTGGCCGTGGCCGGGGGGAAGCTTGAAGACACCTTCGCCCCGCTGTGCACGCGGGTGTACGTGATGCAGGGAGAGTAGAGAGCGGGCTCAGGTGGGGTGACGGGTATCGGAAGTGGCCGGGAGGCGGCCGCCCGGCGGCGGCCTCCCGGCATCTCGCGGCTTGCCACGGAGAGCGCGGTTACCCGGTGCCGGAGCCCAGGCCACCTGCGCCTCAGCCAAGCCGCTCCCTCAGCGCCGCCTCCAGGCAGTTCGGGGGCTCGCAGGGGAGCGGCACCGGCTCGGAGCGCAGTGCGCTTTGGTACAGGCCCAGGATCACATTGAACTGCTCCAAAGAACGCTCCAGCCGGGTCGGGTGCGGGCAGCCCTCATCCAGCAGCCAGTCGAAGACCGCCTCCGTCAGGCGCCCCTGGGCCAGGTCGTCCTCCTCGCCGTAGTCGTGGGAGCCGCTCTCGTAGCCGCCTGCCACGGTCCGACGCTCCCAACCCGCCATGGTCCAGTGCACGAAACCCTCTGTCCCGTAGACGGCAACCCGCTTGTGGTAGTAGCGGTTCTCCCTGTTCTTCGTGGCAAACGGCGCACACGCCCCGCACCGGAGCATCCCGCTGACCCCGTTGGCGAAAGACAGCGCGCCCACCGCCATGCCCGGTGACGGCTGCCGCGAATCGATCTCCGAGGCATCGGACACCTGCCCGAACACCTCTTTGAAAGGGTTGAAGCCGTTGTAGCTATGGCAAAGCTCCAGCACGTGCACGCCCTGGTCCAGCGGAGTGGACCTGGCGCCGGTGTCGATGAATCGGACATCCCCGATCCTGCCCTCCGCCACATCGCGCTTCAGCTCCAGGTTGCGGGCGTGGAAGTGAAGCTGCGTGTTGACGCAGAACTTGGTTCCCCTCCGCTGTGCCAGCTCCCGGATCTGCCGGAAGTCCTCGCCCCACAGGGCGATGGGCTTCTCGATGATGACCGCCGGCACCCCGTGCTCCGAGGCCATGGCCATCAGCTCGAAACGCAAGGCGGGCAAGGTCACGATGTGCAGCACATCGGGCTTCTCATCCTCCAGCATCTGATGCACGTCGGCGTAGCGGGCGGTGACGCCGAACTCCCGGCCGAACTGGTCGCGGCGGTTCCCGTCCAGATCACAGACGGCCACGATACGTCCCCGTGTGACGTTCGCATAGGCCTGGGCATGTTGGCGGGCCCGGGGCCCGCAGCCGAGGAATGCGCATTTGAACATGGCAAGCACCTCCTGTGGTGGTAGGTCGCGGTGGTGAACGGCACCGCACCCCAGGCCCTCTCCTTCGCGGCACGCCTGCTCAGGCGATGCGAGCACGGCCGTTTGCCGTTCCTAGGAGCGCGGGCGTCTCGCCCACATGCCGTCGGGCGTGTGCCGTCGAGTGCCGCAAGGGCCCGGTGACGGCAACGGTCCCGCCGTGCAGAATCGCCTCACTCCCCCTTGCCGCTCACTCCCCGCTGAAGAACCTAAACGCCCGGTCGTTCACTCCCGGCAGGCCCTCGTGACCGAAGTCCGGATAGATCACCATGTCCTTTTCCGAGGTGATCTTGTTGTAGGCCGCGAACTGCGTGGAAGGCGGGCAGACGGTATCCATCAGGCCTGTGGCCATGAGCACCCTGGCCCGGATCCGGGGTGCCAGATGCTGGCAGTCGATGTAGCCCAGCCGCGTGAAGATCTCCTCTTCCCGCTCGTGGGTCGGGTCAAAGGACCGGAAGTATTGGCGCAGCTCGTCGTAGGCATCTTTGGCCAGATCCATCTCCCAGACGCGCTGATAGTCGCACAGGAAGGGGAACACGGGCATCGCCTTGCTCACCCGGGGCTCCAGCGCGGCGCAGGCCAAAGTCAGTCCGCCGCCCTGCGACCCGCCGACGGCGTACACGCGGCTCTCATCCACCTCCGCAAAGTCTATGACGATCCCCGCGAGCTGGGCGGTATCCAGGTACATGTGCCGGAACAGCAGATCGTGCGGGCCGTCCTGCAGGCCGCGGATGATGTGGCCGCGCAGCGTATTGCCTGTCACGCCGCCCACGTCCTCGGACTGCCCCGCCTGGCCGCGGCAGTCCAGCGCCGCCACGGAGTACCCCATGGCCACGTAGCTGAGCTTGTCGTGCCAGTCGCCGGAGCTGCCGCTGTAGCCATGGAATTGCAGGACGGCGGGGTGCGCCGAGCTGTCGCCCGCGGGTCGCAGGTACTTGGCATGGATGCGCGCACCCCTCACGCCGGTGAAGTACAGATCGAAGCACTCGGCTCCCGGGACCTGAAACGCCGCGGGGCGCAGCTCCACATCGGCCTCGGTGCCCCGCATCTCGGCCAGGGCGGTCTCCCAGTAATCATCATGGTCGGCGGGGCGTGGGTTGCGGCCCTGGTACGTGCGCAGAGCTTCGAGGGGCATGTCGATCAGTGGCATGTGGGGGTCTCCTGTTCCGTGTCTTCGGTGTTTGGGCGGCCACCTTGCGGGCCCGCGAGCAGCGACGGGCAGCCCAATTCGCCACCGGCCGCAAGATACCTGTGTGCCGTCCCTTGGTGCAGCAGCCTCTCGCCCCGGACGTGCATGGAGACGGCCGGCCCCACTCGCAAGGCTCAAGCCGGAGGTCTGTAGTTCCGCCCAACAGGCGCACACCAGCATGGAAGTGTCATTCCGAGAGCGTCCGCTCCCGCAGGGAGCAGCGCGAGGAATCTCCCGGCATTCAGAGGGATGCCTCGGTATCTCGCTGCTCGGGATGACATGCACCGGGCCGGCCGGACTCTCCGGCCACGGCCTACAACCCGTGACGCGAGGCGAAGTAGTCCCGCAGGATGCGGTCATGGTCGAAGGCAAGCGCGAATCCCCCGGACAAGAACCGCTCCGGGTCCAGATTGCCACCCACCGCCAGACACGGATGCTCCGCACCGCGATGCAGCGGACTGAAGCAGCGGTCCTCGATCTCTTCCCGGGAGAAGCCCCTCACCGCCGAAACCTCACCATCCTCGTCTTCCCTGTGCAACTCGCCGATGCCCACGCCGGTGTAGACGATGGCGATCGTGTTGCGATCGTTACGCATATCGCGGCGGGGGTCGTCGTACACGCCGAACAAAGTCACGCTTGCCAGGTCCAGGCCGGTCTCCTCCCTGGCCTCGCGCACGGCGCTGTCCACGCAGCGTTCGCGATAGTTCATGTACCCGCCCGGCAGTGCCCACTTGCCCTCCTCGCTCTCGCCCGACTTGGCGCGGAGGATCAACACGATCCTCCCCCGGTACTCCACGATCGTGTCCGTGGCCACCTGGGGGCCACTGATGAGCTTGTGGGGCGCGGCGTGGTTCGGATTGGGGCAGTCCACGGAGCCCACGAAAGTGTCGCAAGTGGCACAGTAGAACTGGGTAGGCATGTCATCCCTCGCTTTGACCTCGGCCCGGAGACCGGAGCCCATCGAATAGGGGCAGCTTCACCACGTCGGGCGCCGGCCCCTCCCGGGACAGGAGCGGAAGGGTCGCCGGCGTGTACCGGCGAAATGACCCGCGGTGACGTCGGCAACACCGCACGGGAGATACCCCCATGACCCACAGGCCCAATATCCTGCTGCTGTTCACCGACCAGCAGCGCTTCGATACCATCGCCGCCCTGGGCAACCCCTATATCCAGACACCCACTCTGGATCGGCTGGTGGCCGAGGGCACGAGTTTCACCTCGGCCTACACGCCCTCACCCGTCTGCATCGCCGCACGCTGCAGCCTGATTCTGGGGCAGTACGCCCACCAGACCGGCTGCACCGCGAACCTGCCCATGCCCCAGGAACGCACTTCCCTGATGGAGCTGCTGGCCGCCGAGGGGTACCAGACTCATAGCACGGGCAAGATGCACTTCTGGCCCGATAGCCACAAGATGTGGGGCTTTGAATCCCGTGACTACAGCGAAGAGGGAGGCATGCGCGAGGGCGAT
>CAYRFY010000363.1:0-8313 GCA_964423635.1 uncultured Armatimonadia bacterium
GCGAACGGCGAACGGCACGGAGTCGGGCTGGAAAGCCCGACCTACGCGAACGGCGAACGGCACGGAGTCGGGCTAAAAAGCCCGACCTACGCGAACGGCGAACGGCACGGAGTCGGGCTGGAAAGCCCGACCTACGCGAACGGCGTTGTTGCGGCCGCGGAGATAGCTCCCGGGGAGCGGCCCGAAGACCCTCCCGGCAGTCACGGAGATCCCCAGCCCAAGCGACGCTTGCGACGCCGGCGCTCCGGAATGACATGAGCCGGCCCTGCCGGCGGTGGGAATCCGGGCAGACAAGGGCGGGCCCGGTCGCTTAGTGCCCGCCGGGTTCGCTTGTCCTTGCGTAGGTTCTGTGGTAATCTCCACGGTGAGGCCGGAGATTCCCGGTCACCACGGCCGTCGGAGGGTGGGTCCACCAAATCGAACCGATCGACAAGGCGATGCTCGTTGCTCAGGGCATGGAGAAGAGGCGCGCGCTGGATGTCATGATCCTGGATATGCGCGAACTCATGACCATCTGTGATTACTTCGTTATCTGCCATGGACGCTCCCTGACACACGTCGAGGCCATTGCGGAGACCGTTGAGGAACACCTGTCGGAGCACGGGCTGAGCCCCAACCATATCGAGGGGCGCCGTGGGGCCACCTGGGTGATCCTGGACTGTGGCTCCACCGTCGGGCATATCTTCACCGAGGAGACTCGGGACTTCTACGATCTGGAGCGTCTCTGGGAGGGCGCGCCGGTTGTGGACCATCTGGATGGCGGCGAGAGCGAAGAGAGCGAAGAGAGCGAAGAGAGCGAAGAGCCGCAGGAGGGCGAAGAGGTCCAGGAGGGCGAAGGGACCGAAGAGCCGCAGGAGAGCGAAGAGGTGCAGTAGCGCCGCTGCCGCCAGGGCCTGTGGCCTGTGGCCTGTGGCCTGTGAGCCCGAGACGACAGGGGCCGCGAGGAGGTTTCATCTCTCCCGGCGGGGTGGAGGCGGCTCGAGCCGGGCGGGCGCATCGAGACCCCGAGGCGCGTTGGCGCCGGGGCGGTCAGGGCGACGGCAGAGGATCGGGTTCCCGCAGGATGCCCCGCGCACCGATAGCAATGCGGACGAGGCTTGACCATGGATGCTGCCCCCGCCACGGGCCAGACTCTAGATGACGAGGAGTTCGGCCGGCTGATGGAGACCGCGCAGCGCGAATTGCGCCTGGGCAATCGCGAGCTGGCCGCCGAGATCTCCCAGCAACTGCTGGCCGCCGCGCCCCAGTCGACGTCGGCCCATGAGCTGGCGGGCGACGTCCTGGCCGCTCAGGGCAAGCGCGCCCAGGCCCGCGATCACTATCAGAAGGCCATGGAGCTTGAGCCGGCGAATGCCGACGCCGAGCGCAAGTACGCCGAGGCGGCCCTGATGCTGGGGAGCGCCGAACGTACGCGGCACCTGATGGAGACCGGGCGGCTGGAGGAGCTGCGCGGCTCGAGCGCGAGGAATGCGGGGGCCGCCGCGGCGCGTTCTTTGTTCTTCCCCGGCCTGGGGCAGCTCTACAACGGCGAGTACGAGAAGGGCATCATCGCCTGTGTGGCCGGTTTCCCGCTCCTGGGATTGGGCCTGTGGGGTGTGACCAACTTCATCATGGCCGCCTCGCCACGGGCCACCTCCACCCCGACGCTCACCGAGCATCTCCTGGGCCTGCTGGGTATCTTCGGCTACGGCGTGCTGGTGGCCTGGAGCGTCTGGGACGCCTGGCGCGCGGGGCAAGTGGAGCAAGCCACCCCGTCCGGTTCGGACGACAGGGGCTGAGAGCGTGTCCCCTCTCGATCGGGCCGATGAGGTCACGGCTCCGCGCGGGCCTGCCGAACGGCCGCCGTCTTCCCCGGACCTGTCGCTGCTCACCAGAGCGCTGCGCCTGGAGGTCAAGCGCGGCCGGCAGGATGACGCCATCGAGGGCGGCTTCTCGGCCGCCATGGTCTCGTGGCTTGAGGCCGCGGCCGAGGGAGCGGCGGAGGAACTGGCCGCGCGCCTGACGCGGGCCGCGGAGGCCTACCGCAGCTACCCGGCCATGTCCGACCGGCAACGGGCGGAGTTGTGCTCCAAGAGCATCCGGGCCTTCGAGATGTATGCCCGCCGCTACCGCGCTCCCTCTTCCCCACCGCCCACCTCGCCCGCCTCACCGCTTTCCGTTCTCCGCGGAGTGGGCCCCAGGCGCGCCGAGGCTCTGGGCGCTCTGGGGCTGCACACCATCGAGGACCTCCTGCGGCACTATCCCCTGCGCTATGACGACCGCCGGGCCAACCAACCTCTGGGGGCCTTCGAGCACCGCCAGACGGCGAGTCTGAAGGTGACCGTATGCGGCCCGGGACGAGTGCGGCGTCCCGGCGGCCGCCTGCTGGCCGAGGTGCCGGCCGAGTGTGGCGGCGAGGGGCTATCGTTGGTGTGGTTCAACCAGCCGTACATGGCGGGCCGGTTCGCCGAGGGAGCGGCGCTGCTGGTCACCGGTCAGGTCATGATCCGGCAGGGGTTGTACAGCCTGTCGGTTGCCGAATGCGAAGCGCTGCCCGTGGACGGCGGCGAGGAGGACCTGGGGGAGGGGACGATCACCCCGATCTACGCCGCCGGAGCCGGAGTGGCTCAGACCTTCCTCCGCCGCCTGGTGCGCGAGGCCTTCGAGCAGTGTGAGCACCTGCCGGAGAGTGTCGTTCCGGAGTCCATCGCCGCGTCTCGGGGGCTTGGCACCCTGTCGGCGGCGCTGCGGGCCGTGCACCTTCCGCAGGACATGGAAAAGCTGCGCCGGGCCAGAGCGCGGATTTCGTACGAGGAGCTGTTCCTGCTGCAGGCCGCCCTGGCCACGCGTCGGCTGCATGTGGTCCATGACGCGCCGGCCACCGGCGTCCCGGTGGACGGCCTTGCGGAGCTCTTCGGCGCCTCGTTGCCTTTCGCGCCCACGGCGGCGCAGGAGCGGGTTATCGCGGATATGGCGGCGGACCTGGGGCAGCCGCGGCCGGCGAACCGTCTGATTCACGGGGATGTGGGGGCCGGCAAGACGGTGTGCGCGGCTTTCGCGCTCCTGGCGGCGGCCGCCGCCGGGCGGCAGGCGGCGATCATGGCGCCTACCGAGCTGCTGGCCGAGCAGCACCACCGCACACTCAATGACCTGCTCGCCCCGCACGGCATCGTCTGTCGCCTCCTGGTGGGCTCGATGGGGCAGGCGGCCAAGAACTACGCCTACCGGGAGCTGGAGCGGGGCGAGCGGGCCGTAGTGGTGGGCACGCATGCGCTGTTCCAGGAGAGGGTGCGCTTCAGCGATCTGGCCGTGGTGGTGGTGGACGAGCAGCACCGGTTCGGGGTCAAGCAGCGGGCGGAGCTGGCCGCCAAGGGCCTGCGGCCCAACGTGTTCGTCATGTCCGCCACGCCAATCCCGCGCACCCTGGCACTCACGGCGTACGGCGACTTTGACGTCTCCGTGCTGGACCAGCTCCCGCCGGGACGCCGGCCGGTGCAGACGGTCCTGGCCTGGGGGAAGGAGCGCAGGAGCGCCTACGAGACACTGGCGGCCCGAGTGGCCAACGGCAGACAGGCCTATGTGGTCTGCCCGTTGATCGACGGAGGAGACGAGACTCAGCTCGCCGGCGCCGAGAGGGAGTTCAACCGTCTGCGCGCCGGCGACCTGGCCTGCTTCCGTCTGGGCCTGCTCCACGGGCGCATCGATAGCACCGAGCGCGACGAGCTGATGGAGCAATTCCGCGCGGGCAAGATCGACATCCTCGTGGCCACCACGGTGATCGAGGTGGGAGTGGACGTGGCCAACGCCACGGTGATGCTGGTGGAGAACGCCGAGCGTTTCGGGCTGGCCCAGTTGCATCAATTGCGGGGACGAGTGGCCCGTGGCGAGCATGAAGGCCTCTGCGTCCTGCTCACGAGGGCGCGGTCGCCCGAGGTGATCGACCGGCTGCAGGTGCTGGAGCGTACCGCCGACGGCTTCGAGATCGCCGAGGAGGACCTCCGACGCCGTGGCCCCGGCGAATTGACCGGCACCCGGCAGAGTGGCCTGCCGGAGTTGAAGCTTTGCGACCTCACCGCCGACACGCAGACCCTCGTCCGGGCCCGGGAGGACGCCTTCGGCGTTTTGGAGGATGACCCCCAAGTGACAGCGCCCGAGCACGCGGCTCTGCGGGCCGCACTAGATCGGCTGGAGCAAGACAGCGAAGGCTGGGCCATGTAGGGGCGGCCGTGGCGCGTGGTTCGTGGCGCGTGGCGGGGAACGGCGACGGCGGACGTCGCCTCACCCCCCTGCCCCCTCTCCCTTACTCCGCGGTACGGCTGCGGAGACGGGAGGAGGGGGAGAACGGCGAACGGCCGTGGCGCGTGGCGGGGCACGGCACCGGCGGGAACCGACAACGGCCGCCTCACCCCCCGGCCCTGCGGGAGCGTCCTCACGTGGGTCTGGAAAACGTCTGGCGTGTAAGGTACAATGGGCGGCCGGCCCGGCCCGACCCTGTGCCGGGGGGAAGAAGACAGACAATCGATACCCGATCCGCGGCGGGCCCCCAGGGGCCGGCGCCGCGGTTGAACTAAGGTGGCCTCTAGATGCACGTAGCCAAGTTCGGCGGCAGCTCCCTGGCCGACGCCAGGTGCTTTGAGCATGTTTGCGAGATCATCACGGCCGACGACCGGCGGCGGATCGTGGTCGTGTCGGCTCCCGGCAAGAAATCCAAGGACGACACCAAGGTCACCGATCTGCTGATCCGTTGCGCCGAGGAGCGGATCGCCGGCGGCGATGCCCGGGCGGAGCTGGAGGCCGTGATCGCCCGCTATGACGAGATCGCCGGCAATCTCGAGCTCCCCACCGAGGTGATGGCAGCGATCCGCGGCGACCTCGAGGGCCGCCTGGCGACGCCGTTCGAGGATGCCGGCTGGTTCACGGACTTGATGAAGGCCGGTGGCGAGGACAACTCGGCGCGCCTGATGGCCGCCGCGCTCACCAAATGCGGCATTGC
Organism: uncultured Armatimonadia bacterium; assembly: GCA_964423635.1. Lineage (GTDB taxonomy): Bacteria > Armatimonadota > Zipacnadia > Zipacnadales > JABUFB01 > CAYRFY01. Next base: position 4,973 of record CAYRFY010000363.1, read on the forward strand.
AGCCAAGTACGTGAACCCGGGGGATGCCGGGCTGCTGCTGAGTGATGAGGCCGGCAATGCCCAGGTCCTGCCGGAGTCCTACGAGAGACTGGCGGCTCTGGCTCACAGCGAGCAGGTCGTGGTGTTCCCCGGGTTTTTCGGCTACACCAGGGAGGGCAAGGTCGTCACCTTCCCCCGCGGCGGCAGCGATATCACCGGCTCTATCCTCGCCCGGGCCGTGGGGGCCGAGCTTTATGAGAACTTCACCGATGTCAACCAGGTGCGCTCGGTAGACCCGGGCATCGTCGAGAACGCGCGGCCGATCGCGGAACTCACCTACCGCGAGATGCGCGAGCTGTCCTACTTCGGGTTCGACGTGTTCAATGCCGAGGCCCTGGAACCCGTGGCGCGCGTGGGCATCCCGGTGGCCATCAAGTACACCGCCGAACCGGGGGCCCCCGGCACCCGTCTGGTTCACAGCCGCATCGCCCCCAACGGCGAAGTCGTCATCGGTATTGCCGGCGCCGACGGCTTCGCCACCCTCTACATCCGCAAGTTCGGGATGAACCGCATCCACGGGTTCGTCTACGACCTGCTGGGCATCCTCTACAGCGAGGGCATCTCCTACGAGCACGCTCCCACGGGCATCGACGACATCTCCGTCATCTTCCGCCAGAACCAACTAGATGAGGCCAGGGAAGCCCGGCTCACCCAGCGGATCCGGGTGGAGCTTGGCCTGGCCGATGATGATGAGGTCAAGATCGAGCGCGACCAGGCTCTGGTGATGGTGGTCGGACAGGGCATGCGGGAGACCTGCGGCATCACCCAGACGGCCGCCGGGGCTCTGGCGGCCGAGGGTATCAGCATCCAGATGCTCAATCAGGGCTCCTCCGAGCTGAGCACCATGTATGGTGTCGAGTCGTACCAGCTCAAGGCGGCGATCCGCGCCATCTACCGGGCCTTCTTCGAGCGATAGGGACGTCCGGCGAGGAAGGGCTCCACCGGCGCCGGCGCAGGGCCCGCCGGTCGGGAGGCCTCTCGAGGTGCGGCCTCAGACCGACGAGTACCGCACGGAGGTTCGCCTCGGGTCGGTGCCACGGCCGGGCGGCGATCCCGCATTGCGGGATCGCCGAGTCGGGCTGGAAAGCCCGATCCCGCCCTGCGGGACGCCTACGAACGGCGGGGTTGCGGCCCCAGAACGTGGGGTTCAGACGTCAGTAAGTGCGCCCATACAGGCATCCAGGCGGAGGCCGCCCGCCCCATCTGGCGCTACGGTAGTGAAGAGGAGTCCCGTTCATGCAGGCCGTCTCCGATCACCAGGCCCCGGCCGCCGTTTCGCAGCCCCATCTCGGCGACCGGGGCCTGGTTGCACTCATCGCCTTCCTCAGCGCCTTCGTCCCCCTGTCCACCGACCTGTACCTCCCGGCCCTGCCCACGATGGCCGAGCACCTCAAGGCCAGCACGAGTCTGGTCAACCTCACACTGGTGGCCTTCTTCGTCTGCTACGGTGTGGGCACGCTGCTGTGGGGGCCGCTGAGCGACAAGCACGGGCGCAGGCCGATCCTGCTCGTGGGTTCGGGGCTGTATGTGCTGGCGAGCATCGGCTGCGCCGTATCTCCCGGCATCTACTGGCTCATCGGCTTCCGCTGCCTGCAGGCTTTCGGTGGAGGCGGGGTAACGGCGGTAGCCACGGCCGTTGTGAAGGATGTCTACGGTGGCCGGCGGCGCGAGGCCGTGCTGGCTATCGTGCAGTCGATGGTGATGATCGCCCCGATCGTGGCGCCCTTCCCCGGGGCCCTGCTGCTGCAGATCACCTCGTGGCGAGGGGTGTTCTGGGTACTCACCGGCGTGGGCATGGGGGCCATGCTCGGCGGCCTGCTGTACCGCGAGACCATCCCCTACCATGAGCAGCGCGGGGTCTTCCAGACCCTGGGGCGTTTGGGCCATGTGCTCAAAAACCCCGGGTTTTCGCTGCTTTTGGTGCTATTCTCGCTGTTCGGCGTGGCGGGTCTGGCGTACGTGGCTTCCTCCTCATACATCTTCCAGGACGGCTTTGGTGTCAGCGAGATCGCCTTCAGCGTGTACTTTGCCGCCAACGCGGTGTTTGCGGTGCTGGGGCCTTTGGTGTACATGTGGCTGAGCGCCCGGCTGCCGCGGGTGACGATCCTGACCTGGAGCTTCGGCGTGTTCTTCGCCAGTGGGCTCCTGATCTGTCTGTTGGGTGGACGCGCGCCGTGGCTGTTCACGGCCTGCCTGATTCCGGCCACGGTGGCCAGCGGCGTCGTCCGTCCGCCGGGGGCGAACATGATGCTGGAGCAGCAGAAGCAGGACACGGGCTCGGCGTCCTCGCTGATGAGCTGCTTCGGGATTCTGTCGGGCAGCGTGGGGATCCTGGTGATCTCGCAGGACTGGGGCAATAGGGTGCTGGCGTTGGGGTGCCTGTACGCGGTGTCGGGTCTGCTGTGCTCGGTGCTGTGGCAGTACGCGCGGAGAGCGCCTTTCGTGAAGCATCCGGAGGCGGTGGTGAAGGAGACGGCGTGAGTACGGCCGCAGACGGCCCGCCGCTCTCCGATAGCCGCGGAGCGACGGACAGCCGTCCGTTGTGGGCCGTCTCGCCTCAAGGAAAGGCCTGCGATAGCCCTACATAGACTTCATATCGTGGATGTCTGACTTATCGTGTGTTTTTCTTGTTGACTCATCCTTCTCGCTGTGGTATACATTGACCTATCTACAGTACCCACTCATGTCGGCGGGCCATGGCCACCACCTGACCTCGGTACCAGGCTCAGCCGCACCGACACTCTCTGCAAGCAACGCCGGACTCTGGACTTCCGTATTCGCGCACAATGTGGCGGTCGAGGCGACGCGAATGCCAACCAGCAGCGGTCGAGTGCCGAACCCATGGGCCTCCCCAGGTGTGACGGGGGGGGGGGACGTCGTGCCCGGTGAGACCTCGGGGGACGGCCGAGAGTAGAGCGGCCATGGCGTCCCCGGTCCGGGCCCCGGGCTCTCCGCGCCCTGTCCGGCGGACGCGGCCCTCGCCGCTCCTCACCCCTCAGTTGTCCCGCGCCATCCCGTTAGCTCTCTCTGCCCACCTGGGCTTTCCACCAGACCCTAAGCGGCCGTCCGCCGGTCCTCCGAACCCCAAGTACCCACCTCGCTTCGGCGGCGGCGGGCCGTATCCGACCGCGTCCGCCTCGGGAGTACCGAGGGCGTTACGGACTGCGTCGCGTTCGCGGCCCGCGTGTTGCGACGCGCCGCCGTTTTTGCCCGTTTTCGGGCGCAGGTCGATGCCGGGGGCCTGTGCCGAGAGCGGGCGTGTGTAGACGCACAGACTGAGGCGCAAGGAGGAGAACACTTGA
>CAYRFY010000364.1:0-8310 GCA_964423635.1 uncultured Armatimonadia bacterium
TCTCCAGCGTCTCGGCGTCCGTGGTGCGCGCCGCCTGGTAGGCAGGATAGTGCGAAAGGTCTGTGCTGGCTACCAGCAGGGCTGCTCTGTCCTTCAGCGCGGCAGCCAGGCCCGAGGCGATACCGGACAGATTCGCCTCCCCGTCGCTGCCCACGAGCACGGGCAGCAGACGGAAGTCCTCCAGCACCGTCTGCAGGAAGGGAAGCTGTACCTCGATGGAGTGCTCCTCGGCGTGGGGTTCGTCATCGACGAAGAAGGTGTCGTCACCGACGGCCAGCGTGTCGCGCAGCTCGGTGTCGACGGATACCCGGCCCAGAGGTGTGGACCAGCCGGAGGCCGCGGGGAGACAGCCGCCGGCGAAACGAAAGCGGTGGCTGGGGCCGAGGACCACGACGGTGTCGAAGTGGGAGCCCTTCAGGGCGGCGTAGGCGTGGGCCGCGACGGGGCCGGAGTAGACGTACCCGGCATGGGGCACGATGGCCCCAACGATGCGCCCTTGCGCCGGGGCGGCGGGCACGGCCGCCAGGTACCCCGCGACCTCGGCCGCCAGTTGCTCTGCGGAGGCCGGGTAGAAGGCCCCGGCCACAGCGGGGCTACGGACCGCCCCCCGCGCGGAAAAAGAGCCCTTCACACCGGCCGCCGAAGACGCCTTGTTTTCCCCCTGGGCACGAGTATCCGAGATGGTCTGCGACAGCCAGATCACCCCGACCGCCACGAAGCAAAGCAGCATCACGATGGGAATGAGGCGTCTCATGTCGGCGGCCCCCTGACCGGTACGCGCCGGCCTTGGAGGGAGTCTACAGGGTGCCCCCGGGTGGGTCAAGGAGCGCCCGGCGCCCCGGGCCACCCGGGGTCCTTCAACGCAGGGCCTCCGACACCGCCGGGGCACCGGGCTCCGCCGGCGGCAACCGCCGCGGACCACTACGGCCGTGCCTTGACCTCCAGATCGCCGTCTGCAGGCCACGGTACCGTGGCCCCGGAGCAGGTCCGGACACCGCGGCGGGAGAAGGGGTTTCGCAGTGCCGGCGGCCATCTTCATCCGAGGAGCTGTTGCCCCTTGCGGCGGGTGCAACCCGGGAGCCTGCGTATCACGGGAGTCCAGTTGGCGCCCGGTCTGCTCTGGGCGGCGGTCCTCGCCGCCTGCGCTCTGCTCACCGTGCTCGCCTGGGCCCTATTGGACGGCCCCGCGGCCCGGTGGGCTCTAGCCAGCCGCGACCTGCCACCATGGTCCTCCTTGCGCGGCGCATTGGGGCCGCTCATCCTCATCCAGGTTCTCCTGCTCCTGGTTCCTCCCGCACTCGCTCTGCGACGGGGTGGCCGGGTGGCCACCAGCGTGCTTCTCGTGCTGCTCGCTGCGCTGGCCCTCTCGACCCTGACAAGCTTCATCATCAAGCGCGTTGTGCTGCGCCCCCGGCCGGCGGCGCTTTACGCCGCCCCCCCCGGGGCCCAGATCGGCGGCAGCTCCCGGCACTCCTTCCCCTCCGGCGATGTACTGGTGGATACGGCCATGGTGGTCGCCCTCTGGGGATTACTGGGCCAGCGCAGGCGTTGGAGCTGGCTGCTTGTCATCCCCCTGGCGGTGGGCGCGCAGCGGTTCATCGCCGCCGCTCACTTCCCGTCGGACATCATGGCCGGCTGGACACTGGGTGCCGTCATCGGGGTCCTGGTGCTGCGGATCCCGGCGGGCCGGACGGCCGATGACGCCGATACCGTGCGCTAACCGCGCCGCAGGAGTAGACCGCATCGACCGAGGAGGCGTCGCATATGTCGACCATCGCGCTCGCACTGATCTGGCTGCTCTGCGCCCCGTGCGCGGCCGCCGTGCCCGATGACGTCATCTCCGTCTCACCCGAGGCCCTGGGCGAGCCGACGGCGACCAGGGACATCACCGGCCAGGAGACCTTCGTCATCGAGACCGGTATGCACCGGGGGCGCAAAGGGCTGAAACAGGACATCCCGGCCTTCGAGATGGCCCCGGTCAAATACCGGCTGGCCTACAATGTGACTAAAGACCCCGAGGCCTACCCGGGGACTATCGACGTGTGGCCCCGGGAAGGCGGGCTGGGGATCGGGCTCAGCGGCCCCACCGGCGCCAACTGGTACGGCGGCGGGTTCATCGACCTTCTCATCAACGGTGTCTCCCCCGGCCCCCGGCAGCCCACCGTGGAGGTGCGGGATTACGCCTCCGGCCGAACCGTCGCCTTCACCTGGGATACGCCGGATGCCGTGGCCACGCTGGAGTTCACGGCCACCGAGACCCACCGGCAGCACTTCCTTACCGGCAGGATCGCGCCCAGGCGGCAGATCGGCTCCCTGCGCCTCACCCTCCGCGCCTTCCCCAGCGCCTACGGCGAGGAGCGTGACCGCTGGATCGCCACACCCCGGCGAGAGCTGCAGCACGACCGCACCGTGACGCTGGCCCCGGAGGAATACTGGGTCCTGGCTTACGACACCGTGTACGATGAGGCGCAAAGGCCCGCGGAGGCCGCCGGTCCCTGCGCGGTGGCCTTCTCCCCGCTGGAGGTTCGCCGGGCCAAGGTCCGCGTGGCCCAGTACCCGGTGGAGGTCGACCTGGAGCTGCGCCGTCAGTTGCGTGAGTTCCACCTGGCGCTGTGGGAGTTTCCCAATGTGAGCAATCAGGCCGCTCTGGCCGCGATGCGCGCCCTCCCCGAGAGCATCTCGGCTCCCCGGGTCCAGGTGCTCGCCGCGGAGACGCCGCGGACGCTGGCCCTGGAGGGCCGGGCCGCCGCCACCGTGGTCATCCCCGCCGATGCCTCGCCGCAGGAGGAGCTGGCGGCCCAGGAGCTGCAGGACGCGATCTACGACATGTCCGGGGCACTGCTACCTATCCAGCCGGATAACGGGCAGGCGGCGGGGTGCCGCGTGCATATCGGGAACACGCAGCAGGCCGAGCAGGCCGGCCTGACGATGGATAAGCGCCGGGCCGCCGACGCGGGATTCCGACTCAAGACCCTTGAGGGCGATGTTTACATCACCGCCGAGGCCGATATCGCCACCCTCTACGGGGTCTGCGAGCTGCTACAAAAGCTGGGGATGCGCTGGTTCATGCCCGGCCCGGTGGGCACCGTCACCCCCAGCCTGCCCACGATCGTGCTGCCCGAACTGGACGAGGAGCAAAGGCCCAGCTTCCCCATGAGGTGGGTGGGGCGGGAGGACTGGGCATACCGCAACAAGTGCAACAACGTGCGGGGCGATGGAGAGCAAAGCTGGGGCTTCAACATCCGGCCCGGCGTCTATCACGCCGACTACACGCTCCTGCCGGTGGACGAATACTACCCGCGGCACCCGGAGTACTTCGCCCTGGTCAACGGTGAGCGCTGCAGCGAGAAGGACACCAAGCTCTGCGTCAGCAACCCCGAAGTGGTGGCCGAGGTCGCCGCGAACATGGGCAAGATCCTGGACGCCGACCCGACCATCGACCTGATCGGTCTGGCCCCCACCGATGGCACCAACTACTGCGAATGCGAGCACTGCGTGGCCATGGACGACGTGGGCGAGCGGCCGGCGGACCAGAAGTACTCCCGCCGGATGCTACTTTACTACAACGCCGTGGCCCGAGAGCTGGCCAAGACCCACCCGGATGCCACGATTCTGGCCGGGGCCTACCACTGGTACAATCAGGCGCCGCTGGACGGCGGCATCCGGGCCGAGCCCAATCTCTCGCTGGTCATCTGCCACTACACGGAATACTGCAGCATGCACCCGATCGAGCAGGCCGACTGTCCGCGGAATCAGCGCTACCGCGACCTGCTCGCTAGCTGGGATCGGCTCATCCCCGACATCTACTACTACGAGTATTACTATACCGACGGCTTCCGGCAGTTCCCGTGCAATCTGGTGCATGCCATCCGCCGGGACATCCCTTACTTCCACCGCAGAGGCGATAAGGGCCTGTACACGCAGTACGGGAACATCTGGAATACGCACCTGAACTACTACGTGGCCGCCAGGCTGCTTTGGGATGTAGGCGCCGATGTCGACGCCCTCCTCGAGGACTTCTACACCCGGTTCTACGGTCCGGCGGCGGTGCCGATGAAGGCCTACTACGAGCTTTGCAGCCGCGTTCTGGCCCAGACCGACAGGCACCTGTGCACCTGCTCAGGCGGGGGCATCGACATGCGCGTGATCTTCACCGATGAAGTCGTCGCCCGGATGCAGGAGCTCAGCGACCGGGCCATGGGTCTGGCGGACACGGACATCGTGAGGCAAAGGCTGGAGAAGATCGCCGCCTGTGTGGAGTACACCCGGCGTTTCACCGAGTACCTGGACGCCTACTACGCCGCCGCTTCAGGGACCGACCGCGGCCAACGGGCCGAGGACGCCCAACGCGCCCTGGAGCTTGTGGAGGGCCTGCAGGCGGAGGTCGCCGCCGACCGCGGGAAGTGGGACGGCGTCGTGGCCCCCAGCTCATACCACTGGAAAAGCGACCTGCGGGCGGCTCGGCGCCTGGCCGACAGCCTCCGCCCGCGGCAGGCACCCGGCGACGCCATCGGCACCCTTCCGGACAGGTGGCGCTTCAGGCTGGACGAGGGCAACATTGGGGTCGCGGAGCGGTGGTACCGGCCGGACCTGGATGAGGGCGACTGGGAGGAGCTGCTGGTCACCAAACATTGGGAGTACCAGGGCCACGCGGACTACGACGGCTTCGCCTGGTACCGGACATCTCTCACACTCACCGCGGATCAGGCGGGGGCGCAGCCGGCGCTCCACTTCGCCGGCGTGGACGCCGAGGCCTGGGTCTATCTGGACGGCCGCGAGATCGGGCATCACGACGGCTGGGACGAGCCCTTCGCCATCTCGATCCCCGCCGACCTGACCGAGGCCGACCGGGAGATGGTGCTGGCGGTGCGCGTCTACGACTCCAGCAATGACGGAGGCTTCTACGGTCCGGTGACGTTAGTCAGGGCGAAGCCGAGCCGCAGCGAATAGACGCCTGCATGGGCGCAGTTTCCGACGTCTGAGGCAAGTTCCGGGGCCGTAACCAAGCCGTTGGCCATCCTCCCGCCTTGCGGGATCGGGCTTTGCACTCAGCTTATGCATGAACGCATTGGAGCGAGATATCGCTGCAGTCGCGCGCGGACTGATCGCTCTCGCCGGGCGGGAGCGTCTCCCCTGTCCCGTCACCGCCGTTTGGCGGAGCAAGGGGCCAGCGGTGAGGAGCCGTTGGTGGTGCTCCCACCCCGTCTGCGGGGAGGGCCGGTGTGGGGTCCCGGCCTTTGGCGGCCCGAGGCCCGAACGGCAGCCCCCCTAGGTCCCCCCGCAAGCGGGGGGAGGCACGGCCCAGCACCTCGCCACAAGTAGATGCAGGGGATGAGGCGACGTGGGTAGGCACTTTGGCGGAACTTGCATAATCTGAGTTTCGCGCCCGACTCGGAGATTCCGCCCGGCGGGATCTCCGCCTGGCCGTGGCACCGCCCCGAGGCGAACCTCCACTGCGTGCCGGTCGGTTTGAGGCGGAGCTTCGCCGGCGCAAGCCTCATCTTGGCCCATCGATCGGCGCCACGCGTCCTCCAGGCAGCCAGGTGTCTCCGTGGTGAGCCGTTCCTCCGCTGCTCACTCCCCGAGTGCCTCCGCCAGCACCTGTCCCAGCGCCTCCGCGCCACCGGGAGCCACGACGTACTGTGGGGCCTTGTCCACATGGATGCGCAGCTCCCCGCCACGGGCCACCGCCCGCTCGTTGCCCATGACATCCAGACAGCGCGAGCTCTCCGGCAATGCTCTCAATTCCAGATCCCGTGCCCCGAGCTTGCTCTTGGCCCACAAGACCGCCACCGCCTCGTCCTCGCGCTCCAGGAGGCAGCACAGCAGGCCATCGAGCTCGCGAATTCCGGCGCCGCTACAGGGGTCCAGGATCGAGGCGGCGATGGCGTAGGCCACGCCGTGGGGACGGAGGGTGCGGTCATACTCGTAGATGGACATCGAGGTCATCCGCGGGCACATGCCGGTCTCGACGTTGGTCCAGTAGTAGAAGTACCTGTCGGCCCCGCCGGCGATGGCGAGGGTGAAGAGCTTCACCGACTGGGCCACGGCATCCGGCACATCGACGCCGCCCACCCAGCGCGTGTAGCTGTCGTCCAGCTTGTCCGGCACGTGCCGGTACAGCGTCCTGGCCGTGACGCCCGTCTCCGTGTTCCAGCGCGGCATCATCCGCCCCTCACGGGTGGCCCACCCGTTCACGATGTCATAGGGGAGCTTGGTCACGCAGCCATAGCCGTGGTAGGAGAAGATGTCGGCGGCCTCGACGGCGCCGGCCTCGCGCGCGGGCTCGAACCAGTCCTTGGAGAAGGGGTAGATGCAGGGCGAAAGCAGCTTGCAGCTTGGGTCGGCCCGCAGTGCCGCGCGGCGGGCGACCCGGGCCATTTCGGCGTATTGCTCCGGTGTGCCGCCCCAGAAGCCGCTGCCATACGGCTCGTTCCAGATCTCCCAGTGGGTGATGTCCGCCTTGTAGTGGGAGACCACGGTCTCCACGTAGCGCTCGAACTGCCCCAGGTCGCGGATCGGCCCCACGCCAACGCGGTAGGCGTCGGAGCCCTCCTCGGCGGCGGTGGCCCAGTTGGGCACCCGCAGGAACTCGCCCAGGATGTGCAGGCCCGCCTCCCGCACCCTCCGGATCTCGTCATCGAAGAACCGCCACTGCCCCTCCTCGGGCTCGGCGGTGCGCCAGTGGGTGATCGAGGAGCAGTCGTGGATGCGGGTCCAGTGGTAGCCCAGGCGGCGGGCCACGGCCATCTGCCAGTCGGAATTGGTGGAGAAGTGGCCCCCGACCACGGAGGCCTCCGGGTCCACCTGGCGAGGCCGGGGGATGACGGAGAAGACCGCGGAGGCCGGCACCGCGCCGGTAGCGTCCAGAACATCCGCGCGGAAAGCCCCCAGGCGGCCCACGGGCAGCGTGAGGTCGCCTTCCCAGTTCCCTCCCGCCGCCCCCTCTATCGCCACGGGCACCTCACAGACAAGATCCTCGGCGTGGTCCCGCACGACGACCGTCAGCCCATTCGCTTCCTGCGTGCCGGAACCGGTCAGCCACAGCTTCAGTACCACAGGCTCGTCGGGGGCGAATACCGAGGCCAATGCAGGGGTGGAGAGGGCGGCCTCCAGAGGTCTGGCCGGCACATAGGCCTCGCCCTCACGGGACAGCGACACCGCGTCCAGCCATAGCTCGCCCGGCGCCTCGCTACTGCCGACGACCTCGAGGAAGTAAGCGCCATTGTGAGAAGAGGGGACCTTGCCCGTGGCGGCGTAGCGGCGGAGGTCGGCGTCGGGCTCGGCCTCCAGCTCCAGCAGGGCCCCCGACTGGGCCGTCTGCACCGCCGACAGCAGGCGCAACCGCAGGGACACCGGCCCTCCGGTGGCCCGGGCCGAGCAGGCCAGTGTGAAGCTTTCGTCATTGCCGTGGAACTCGATGCAGGGGGTGCGGAGGCGGAAGCTCCCCTCCTGCGGGAGGACGTAGTGCAGGCAGCGTTCGCCGTGGGCCGCATGCTCCGGGCAGGGCCATTCCCAGCCCTGTCCTCTGTTGTCCCAGGTGCGGGTGGGCTCCACCTCGAAGCTCCCGTTGGGGATCAGGTTCCCCACCGGCGACGGCCCCTCCACCGCCGGGGGCTCTCCGATCTCCACCGAGGCGTCGTCGATCCAGACGGTCCCGGAAGGCTCGGCCTGGAACCAGATGAACAGCCCCGCTTCGGGCTCGTCGGCCAGGCAGACACCGCTGAACTGCAGTAGCTCCCACTCCGGCCCCGGCTCGATGCTCGCCCTCAGATGTCCGGTATACGGCGCGGGGATGAGGCGCAGCGAGGCGCCCACGGAGGGCACGTCGCCCTCGGCCCGGATCCACAGCCGCACCGTATAGAACTCGCCGGCCTGCAGGGCAAGGGGCTGGTAGAACTGTGAGGCCCCGTTATCACGCCGGAGACACTCGATTCTCTGACAGGTGCTGCCCGAGTGCGGGTTCTTATCATCGAGGCTGAAGCGGGTCTCGCAGTCGCCCCAGGTGTTGTTCCGCCAGTATTGGGCCAGGCCGCCTTCGTCCGGAGGCTCGAAGCCGCCGTTTTGCAGCAAGTTCTGCGGCCAGGCGAAGACGGGAAGGAGCGCAAGCAGGATAGACAGCCGCATGGCGGAGCACGCCTCCTGTGGACGAGATACGGGGTGCGAGAGGTCGCTGGGCCGGCGAGCGTCGGTCTCATTCCATCGTTCACTCACCCGTTCTCAGACGTCCTCTGTGTTCTCACCCGCTCTCCGGGTCTCTGTGCTCTCCGTGGTGAGCCGTTTGTGTTCTCCGGCCGTTCTCCGCCGTTC
>CAYRFY010000365.1:0-3918 GCA_964423635.1 uncultured Armatimonadia bacterium
CGGCGGAAATGGCGGCGGAATATGCAAGAGGCACCGGCGTCGTTTCAGCGGTAGCAGCGATAATCCATACATTTCGTAACGGGACGCCGGGGGTGGGGCTGGCTTCGGCTGTCACATTCCGGGTCGGGTGGCGGGTGGTTGGTGGGGCTGGGTTTGTGAACGGGCTTTTGGCGGAGGAGGGCCCTGGGCGGCTCTGTTGGTGCCGCCCAGGGAGGCGGACCTAACTGGCCTCGACGGTGGTGTCCGGTGTCATGCACTCGGCTTCGCACAGGCACGGTCGCGTTCGCCGGTTGGGGCGTGAGTCATGTGGGCGAAGCGTGCTCTGATGGCGTCGGCGGATGTATAGGGCATCGCTATTCGGCGGCCTCCGCTCCATCGATGGGCTCGAACTGGATGCCGTTGTCGCCCGGATAGGGTGAGGTATGCTCCACGGTACCATCGAGGATCGCCTCGGGGATGCCGTCGGCGAAGGCGTCACAGGCAAATGGGACCTGGCGACGGAAGTGGAGACAGTCCCAGCAGAGCAGATTGAGAATCATAGGACACCCCATTGCGCCCGCCGTGGCGGTCGGTTGACACCGATCTTCCCGCAATGAGGGCATTGCACCTGCAACTTCAGCGCCGGGGCGACGCCGGCGGTCACCCAGGCCGTGCCGTTCCAGACCTGCCAGTAGTTGGTGCTGGTGAGGTCTGCAATGGCTTCACAGTTGACCGGCGTCCCCGCCCAGTAGCCGGTGTAGGTGTCGTGCACGCGGATGACGCTCTGAGTGGTTCCGCCGGCGATGCGCTCGCCAGGGCCGATGGTGAGGTACAGCACCGGGTATACCGTGCCGCCGATGGGTTCGGTCTCGCTGAGCAGCCCCGCTTCGCCGCTGCCGGGCGGGCTGGAGTACAGCTTCAACTGCGCCTCCGAGGTGCCCTCTCGGGGCAGGACGGTGAGGTTCACCTGCTTTTGGAACTCCCACTCCATCCCCCAATAGGGCGCCCAGAACCCCCACTGATACCATTCCCAGTACATCGGGTCGCAGTACCACCACCACGCGTCGCAGTCGGCGACACAGTGCAGCGTGATGGTGCGGTCACCCGGATTGGTGCTGACCGCAGTGCCCTCCACCCACAGCTCGTCGGGACAGGTGTAGTACCACATCCCCGGTGAGGCTGATGCCTTCCGATCCTTCTCACACAGTGCGAAGCCGGTCACCCTTATCTGCCGTTTGATGGAACTCTCGTCGTGGCACGCCTGCCGGCTACGCGCACCGGCGGCGCCTCCGCTCTGGGCCACGATGACGCTAGCCATGCTCTCGACACCAATCGTGACATGTCCCCCTGATCGGGACCTGGGCGGGGAGCGGCCTATCGGGAGCAACAGCGCGGTAGAGCGCCCGCAGGAGCATGCGGGGCGGCTTGTCCTGCTGCTGATGGTACGCCAAGGCCCGCTCCCGCCCTTGCAGCCAGATCGCGGCACCTGATTCCTCGATGGGCGAACGCCCGACCCGCCAAGCAACTGGTATGGTGACACACGGGGCCCTTCCATGGTCTCTGTATCGCTGGCACCAACTACTCCGGCGCTGTCAGAAGCGCTGACCGCCCGAGGTCGGGATGGTCGACAAGGCTCAGGTGCCAGCCCGTGATCTTCTCCACCATGTCGTCAGGCAGGTACAGATTGCCCTCGATGGAGCGGGCCTCTCCTTCTGAGCGGAAGGTGTCCTCACCGCACCGAATGTCGCGCTGGCCCACCTTGCCCTGCCACGTGCGCCCTGCGCAGGTTGCGGCAAAACGGCCTCCAACACGGTCGACTTGCAGGGCGCCGTCCGGCCAGAGCTTGGTACCAAGATAGCTGGCGCAGAAACACGCGTGGCCCTCGCGCAAGCGAGGGGCATAGTACGCCTCACAGAGTTCCTCCCATGCCCCTGCCTTCTCTCGCACGAAGAGGAAGAGGTGGTCGCTTGTGACATCGGGAGGCCAGATGGAACGCACGAATCCGGCGAAGCACTCCCCAGTGACCGCATCCACTTGCACCATCGCCATGTCGGGTCTTGCGCCGCTGTCATGCGCCCCCCCCTCTTCTCTGTTCTCCGGCGCTGTGCTCCAGTGCAGCTTCAGAGCGAACCCATAGCTGGCACGCTGGGCCCCCAGATCGTCAACCATGGCCCACGGGCGGCGAGCAGCGTCTTCGGAGACGAGCGGCCCCAGCGGGCCTGGCTCTGGGACTGGGCTACCCGGCCACTTCGTCACAAACTGCACGGCTCTCCGGATCGCCTCCTGGTAGTCGATCCGCGGAGTGGGGATCGTGGACGCGTCTGAGCAGGGCATGAAGGAGAACCCCACCAGTCGGGCGAACGACCCATCCCAATCGAATGTGCATCCCCCACCTCCCACAACGCCCGAGGGCAAGAGGCACGAGTATGCTCGTGTGCGAAAGTCTGGCGCAGTCAGGAGCAGCATCTCAGTATCGCAACCTTCGGGCCAGTACAACTCCATGAACCGACGCTCGTACGCTGCTGGTGTGCTCTCCACTATAGGTGGCTTGTAGTCACCCAACTCCCAGTGCGCCACGCGGCAGTCGCCGTCATAGAACGAGAAAGCCTCGCGCGTGCCGAGCACCTCGTATTTGTCGCGCCGTTTGAACGGGGCCTGGTAGGACTCTGTGTGCCGGAGTTCCGCGGACAGGTCGCGGCCTGTGAGATCGAGCACCGCTGCGGCGATCTCCTCAGCGCTGAAGCCGGAAGGTGCCAAATGGCCAAGCGCGCGCGCCGGCTCTCCCGCCGGGGCGGGGTCAGTCATCCCCGCTGCGACTATGCATACAGCAACCGCAGCCAGTGCGCCGCGAACGGTGTTGGCTGATCTCATTGCGAAGCACCTTAGTCATCAATAATTTGCAACTTTGTGAAATGAAACGTATTCATCACTGGGGTGCTTTTTTCGAAACTCTGAGAAATGGCCCGTATCCATCACCGGGGTACCCGTAGTGAAGATTACATCTCATTCCATCGCATCCTCTGAATAGCATGGCTTTGTTTGCCTTACGCGTTAGCACCTCTGCCGGATTTGCATCGGTGATATACTCATTCCAGTACGCATAGAACCCTTCTTTCGCATCATTGACCAGGGTGTCCATTCTGGTTGGCCAGCCGTCCCTCCAGGAGGCCCAGTTGATGTACGCATATCCGTAGTAGGTCTCGTTCTGGGCCGGGTCGATCTTGCGGTGCCCCAACCAGAAGCAATCGGAGAACCTCCTCGCCACTATCGCGTTCATCCGGCGCGTGTAGCCGATCGTGTAGTTGATGCCTGCAGCACTGTGTGCCTTCTGGCAGATGCTGTCCTGTGATCGCGCGCTATTGCACGCATTGGCGAACAGGAACTTACATCTCCCGTGCGGGTTCGTGATGACCGCTGCAGTGCGCCCGAACCCTCGCTGGCGCACGGCGACGCCCTCCATAGCGCAGAGGATCATACCGTCGGTGGCGTCGTTCTTGTCACCGAGTACGAAAACGAAGTCACCGTGGTGCTTGTCTCTCCCCTCGACCGAGTTGTCCGTAACAGGGATTGCGTCCCACCCGAGATATGGGTAGTCATCGACGCTTATCGTCTTGGTGGGCGAGTACAGTGACCCATGAAGCGAGAAGAAGGCGAGATTACAGGCTGCCAGTTCGTTGGCCACTTCCAGTGGCGGACGTATGTCTGGTGGGCCACACCAGACGGTATGGTACTTCTGCCTGGAATAGGCTGTCTTGGCTCCCTGGGCGGCTGTGAGTAGCTCGTCGGAATCGTTCGTGAACACGATGATACCCCTTCCCTGCTGGTTCGAATCGGTATCCCGGTTGGCAACCAGCATTCTCGGAGCGTCATGAGTTCTCCGATTGCGGTCGTAGGGGCCGCAAGCGTCACTCCCGGTCCAGAGCACGCGGTAAGCGGGGC
>CAYRFY010000365.1:3928-8305 GCA_964423635.1 uncultured Armatimonadia bacterium
ACGTAGGGATCGTTCTGCTCGATGTTGTAGATGGGTATCCAGTCATGGATGCCATCGCCGTCCTCGTCGACGCCGTCGTGCATCATGCCGATCTCAGTGCCTAGGTGCCCCTGCCCTACGTCGTGCTTCATGTTGATCTTGGCTCTCTCAGCGAGGCAAGCGTCAACTACCACAAGATCCAGGTCCAGTGCGTCCTCCTGTCCTCGGTCCTTGAGCCAGTAGGCCACGCGCAACTGGAGCGGACCGTCGTTGACGCACTTGAACTCAGCATCGTGCCCGGTTCTTGGCGGAGTCTCGTCCGTCTCAAGCGGGATCCATAGGCTGTACGGCCACTTCAGCACGTACCAGTCGGCGGCGGTGGCGTACGACGTCGGCGAGGTCTCGCCCTCGTACTCCAGCACTCCCACATCGTACGTGTACGTCCACGCCTCGTCGCTCTGGTCCAGATGGCCGAGGAGGGCGCTGTCTGCCAGGTTGATGTCCACATCCATGGCATCCGTACTGCTGTTCACCAGCTTGATAGCAGTCTTGTAGGCGATGTCTGGCAGGTTCTCGGGGCTCATCGCCGTTGGCTGGTAGTGCACCGCGCACAGGTACTTGTGCGGCGTGGCGTCCTGTATCGTGAAGCTGATCGTGGGGGTCCTTAAGGCCTCAGCCGCCTCCGGGTCCGGGTCCCACTTGAAGTAGTCAATGGTGCCGTTGGAGGCGGCGCATCCTGAGATGTAGACACCGTCCCCCGTCTTCTGGCCGATGTAGACGTTCTCCACATCGTACGTCCTCCCCACCGGCCCGCAGGTGTAATCGTTCGTCCAGCCATCCCCTACCACCCATTCCTCAAAGGGAATCATCTGGGTGGTGGTCAGCGTATGCGGGCCGTTGCCCCGGGTGGGGGTTGTGGGGGTGTGCCACCCACCAGGCAGATAGCGGTGCTTCAGGGGCACCCAGCTTGCGTCCAGGCTGACGGCCCCTGTCAACAGGGGCTTGTGGTTGACGAGACTGCATCATCGGGCAGGCAGTAGCGTGGTGAGATGGTGCTGCAGCCCTTCTGGCTACGGCGTAAGGGCCGGCTTGCTCTCAACCTTCCCTGCGGGTGGGTCAATCCATAGTACGCCGACTTCCGCGTGGCCGCTGTCTTCGCCGAATGACCCGGAGGCCTTCATCTGTGGGGTGGTCTTGTGTGCCAGGACACACACTACTCTGGCTTCCAGTGGGCGTTATTCCCTCTGCCTACGCTCGACAGCCGCGTCTTTCTGGACATCCTCGAAGACGTAGGGTATGTCGCCAGGACCATCGTCAGTGATTTGCTTGTACCCACTACCATCGAACTCCATCACTGCGAGGTAGATCCCCACGCGGTCCTCCGCCTTCTTGCGGATCACGTTGAAGACCATCCTGTCGGACCCATCGGGACAGGGGACGCAGTTGCGCACCTGAGCGAGGATCTCGTCAGGCAGGTGTCCGGCCTCTCGCAGCAGTCCGCGGTAGTCGACCGCCTCGCCCGTTACTGTGTCACAGATCATCGGCCCGCGACTGGTGTGCACCATCAGGCGTCGACTGTCGCCAAACCAACAGAGAAACTCATGGACCCAGCCGACATCGCCCAGATCCAGGGGGCGGATCGCTTTCAGATCATCAAGGGGTGCGAGTCTGGGCTGGTATCCCATTCTGTCGTGGGACACCAAGTAGGCGAGTAGACTGCCATCAGGTGACACGCGTGGATGCCATGCGTTGCATGTGTCCCGCAACAGCGGCTCCTCGTGCGTGATCCGTCCACTCCCGTCGTAGGCGAGTGTGTAGATGTCCCTCACGGCACGCGTTGCTGCTCGACGAGTGAAGAGCACGCTCCCCTGGCGCCACCCGGGCGCGGCTGTATCATACTCGCGTCGCCCAATGCGCAACGGTGTGATCTGGCCGCTGCTCGGGCTCAGAATGAGGAAACGGCATGGGCCCTTGTCATCCCCCCAAAGCGATGGCTCGAGTTGCACAAGAACGTCCTCGCCTCGGGGTGCCAGCCTCGGGGTCTGATAGCCCGCTGGTGCGATGCGCCGCAGAAAGCTACCATCAGGCCGTACTGCCAGCACAGTCGGCCTTGGCTCACTGTCGCGAAGCCCTCGCCCCCCAACGAAGTAAAGTTCGGTCCCATCGGCCGACCAGCACGCATCAGTGTCCATCGGCTGGTACCGGACTATCGGCTCGTCTCCCCAGGCTGTTGCGCATCCGCTTTGCGATGATAGCGTCAGTAGACCCCGAACCACGAGGGCCCCCAACGCAATCATGGCACGGCATGGTGGCCCCTTGGCTCTGCGCCAAAGAAGGCACCGGCCTACCCGGCCGCATGTAGATCCGTTAGGGTTACTCATTGGGATCACTCCTCCAGAAGCTGTAGGCTCCTTGCATGACCCAGTAGCCAACGCGAGCTTCATAGCCATTCTGGAGCAGGTACATGTCGGGATCGCCGCCGACCTGCAGTGTCTCGATGATAACGCTTGGTATGGGCCGGCGTGCGCGATAGTCGCTCGGAGGACCGTCGCCCGGCGTGCAGGTGTCTGCGGCATAGAATGCTTTGGTCGGGGAACCTCGCCATGCTCCAGTTCTTCACAGCTACATCAGACCACATATCAACTCCATTCCACCACAGCACCTGTTTGCTTTGGGATGGTCTGTCGGCATCTCTCTGCAGGTTGAGGAGACCCGGCAGCGGCATGTCGTTGGCGAGAGTATCGCATATGCTCCCCCCGAGGTTCTGGGCGTAGGCATAGGCGGCGGTGGCTTCTCTGCTATCCGTGACATAGAATGGCCCCGAGCTATGAATCAAGCCCTCGGCGTTGACATGGAGCGACACGAAGAGAACGCTATCCTCCGGGTGGTTCTTGAGGACACGCTTGGTCACGTAGACCCGTCTGTCCAGGAGCCCGAGGACATGCGCGGGCCAGTCGCGGTAGTGCTGCTCATTGGGATCCGTAGGATCATACGGGGCGGAGAACCGATCTAGGTCGCCGATGTCCCACGAGTCCCACCGCGTCTGCTGATAGCCACCTCGTCGGGTAGGGGGAATTGCCTGATAGCGCACACTCGCGCCGTCGGTGGCCATCCGGAGGACCGACTGGTCCTCTATGACTCTCGCGTCGGGCGGCCCCCCTTGACATCCGCGGTAGTGTTTCTGCCCATCCTGCGCGCCTATAAAGGCCCCGTGGCCGGGATCTATTACCACCACAAGCTTGCGCAGGTCGCCTGTCTGATTGGCTGCCAACATCCGCGCCCCGTCATGGGTCCTGCGCCATGGCGATGCCTGCGTGCTGCCGCTCTCGGCGGTCCAGAGCAGGCGCCATGTTCCGGCCTGGTCGTGAACAGGAACTAAACCGACTCTCAGCCCATCCGGTCGCCCATCGTTGTCCCCATCGGCTCCGCCGTGCATCTGGCCCACGGTTGTGGGGCCGGGAACGGTGCAGCGCTCCGTGAGCGCCGGATCGACGAGCGTCATGTTCAGGCTATTCGCGTTGCAGTCGAGCGCGTCATTGAGCCAGTACATCGCCCGGACCTCTTCGTTGTCGCCACCTAGGTCCGCGAACCACCAACGATGCCCGTCGGTGTGATCGTCATCACCGTCTGGTGCGTCGACGGGTATCCAAAGCGAGTACGGCCACTTCAGCACGTACCAGTCCGTGGCGGTGGCGTACGACGTCGGTGGGGTCTCTCCTTCGTACTCCAGCACTCCCACATCATACGTGTACGTCCACGCCTCGTCGCTCTGGTCCAGATGGCCGAGGAGGGCGCTGTCTGCCAGGTTGATGTCCACATCCATGGCATCCGTACTGCTGTTCACCAGCTTGATAGCAGTCTTGTAGGCGATGTCTGGCAGGTTCTCGGGGCTCATCGCCGTTGGCCGATAGTACACCACACACAGGTACTTGTGCGGCGTGGCGTCTTGTATCGTGAAGCTGATCGTGGGATTCCTCAGGGTTTCGTCCCCGTCTGGGTCCCACCTGAAGTAGTCGATCGTGCCGTTGGAGGCTGTGCATCCTGAGATGTAGACACCGTCGCCGGTCTTCTGGCCGATGTAGACGTTTTCCACATCGTACGTCCGTCCCACCGGCCCGCAGGTGTAGTCGTTCGTCCAGCCATCCCCTACCACCCATTCCTCGAAGGGGATCATCTG
Source organism: uncultured Armatimonadia bacterium (assembly GCA_964423635.1). GTDB lineage: Bacteria > Armatimonadota > Zipacnadia > Zipacnadales > JABUFB01 > CAYRFY01. The sequence continues at coordinate 8,085 of CAYRFY010000365.1, forward strand.
GGTGGTGGTCAGGGTGTGAGGGCCATTGCCCCGGGTGGGCGTTGTGGGGGTGTGCCATGGGCCGACCAGGTAGCGGTACTTCAGCGGGCTTGACCCGTTCTTGTTGTCCGTCAGCGCCGGGGCGACGCCGGCGGTCACCCAGGCCGTGCCGTTCCACACCTGCCAATAGTTGGTGCTGGTGAGGTCTGCAATGGCTTCACAGTTGACCGGCGTCCCCGCCC
>CAYRFY010000366.1:0-8303 GCA_964423635.1 uncultured Armatimonadia bacterium
TAGCCCGGGGGCTTAAGGCACGTGCAATACCGATGGTTCTGCGGAGGTGAGCCCCATGTCCGCTCAGGTGTGCCCCGTCTCGCTTGCTCTCGCCATCATTGCTCTGCTGTGCGCCGGCGATGCCTTTGCCTTCGAGTGGCAGGCCGCGAGCCCTGAGAGTCAGGGTATGAGCTCGGAACGGTTGGAGACCATGGGCCGGGGGCTGCGGGAGCGGCGAACGGAGGCTCTGCTCGTCATCCGCAATGACCGCATCGTCTACGAGTGGTACGCCGGGGGCGCCGGCCGCGACAGGCCCCACTACACCGCCTCACTGGCAAAAGCACTGGTGGGCGGCGTCTGCCTGATGGTCGCCATGGATGAGGGGTACATCTCCCCCGATGACCCGGCGTGCAAGTACGTCCCTCAGTGGGCCCAGGACCCCGTCAAGTCCCGGATCACCATCGCTCAGCTCGCCACTCACTATTCCGGGATCGAGGATGCCGAGCAAGAGGGTCTCCCGCACGAGAAGCTCCCCGGCTGGAAGGGCGACTTCTGGAAGCAGAAGCCCAACCCCTTCGCCACCGCGCGCGACCACGCCCCTGTGATCGCAGAGCCGGGCACACGGTCGTTCTACAGCAACCCCGGCATTGCCATGCTGGGCTACTGCGTCACGGCGGCGCTGCGCGGGGCGCCGCAGGAGGACCTGCGCAGCCTGCTGCGGGAACGCATCATGGGCCCCCTCGGTGTGCCCGAGGCCCAATGGAGCATGGGCTATGGAAAGACCTTCGAGCTGGACGGGCTGAAGCTGCACGCTGCGTGGGGAGGCGGGGCCTACAGCCCCAACGCCGTGGCCCGGGTGGGACGGCTGATGCTGCGGGAGGGAGACTGGGAGGGACGGCGGCTGGTGTCCGCGGAGACCGTGCGGCGCGTGACGGCCGATGCGGGGATGCCGCCGGACTCCGGTGATGACGAGCCAAGCCCGCGCTCCGGGCTGTGTTGGTGGCTCAACTCCGACGGACGTTTCGCCCGGGCCCCTCGCGATCTGTTCGCCGGCGCCGGGGCGGGCAACCAGATGCTCCTCGTCATCCCCAGCCTGGACACGATCGTCGTCCGCAACGGCTCCCAGTTGAGCGCCGAGGGCTTCTGGGAATGCGTGGAGCAGTATCTGCTGAACCCGCTGGTAGACGCCGTGATGGTGCCGCCGTACCCGCCCAGCCCCGTCATCCGGAGTGTCGAGTTCGCTCCCGTGGCGAGCATTAGGCGGGAGGCCATCGGCAGCGACAACTGGCCCATCACCTGGGGCGACGATGACGCCCAGTACACCTCCTACGGCGATGGCAGGGGCTTTGCCCCCGGCGTGGAGCGCAAGCTCAGCCTCGGCATCGCCCGGGTCCTGGGCGGTCCAAAGGACTTCGTGGGGCAGAACCTGCGGTCCGAGAGTGTCGAGCGCACCGGCGACGGCAGGGCCGGACCCAAGGCCGGCGGGATGCTGATGGTGGACGGCGTGCTGTACATGCTGGTGCGCAATGTGGGCAATAGCCAACTCGTGTGGTCCGAGGACCGCGGCGCTAGTTGGCGCTGGGGCTTCCGGTTCGAGGAGAGCTTCGGCTGTCCCACCTTCTTGAACTGCGGGCGCGATTACACCGCCGCCGAGGACGAGTACGTGTATGTCTACTCCTGCGATGGCCCCGGCGCGTATGAATCATACGACCAGATGGCGCTGGCGCGGGTGCCGAAGAGGGAGGTGAGGGACCGGGGGGCGTATGAGTTCCTGGCCGCGGTCGACGGGGCGGGAGCAGCCACATGGACCCGGGACATTGCTCAGCGCGGCTCCGTCTTCTCGTATCCGGGCCACTGCGGGCGGGCGGATGTGGTCTACAGCCCCGCTCTGAAGCGCTATCTGCTGGCTCTGGGCTTCGATCACAAGGGGGGCTGGGGGCTGTTCGACGCCCCGCGCCCGTGGGGGCCGTGGACGACTGTGTTCCACACGGAGGACTGGGGCCTGGGACAAACCCACAGTTACCGTCTGCCGGCCAAATGGATCAGTTCGGACAGCACGCGGCTGGCTGTGGTCTTCTCGGGCCGCGAGTGCGCGGGCGTGAACTACGACGCGTTCTGTGTGAGGGAGGTCAGGCTGGAGCCGTCTGCCCCGGTGCCACAGCCATCGAGCCGCCCCGGGCACCCGTAGGCACGGCCCGCCTCAGCCGATGGCGGGCGAAGGCCGGCCGCACCACCCGCTACCCACCGTCCTTCGCGCAGCGGAAGCCCAGGTACACGTGGGAGAAGTCCGGCTCCGGACGGAAGCGGTAGGAGCAGTGGGCGATCTCCGGCTCGCCCTTGAAGCTCCCTCCGCGGGCCACCCGGCGTCCCGGCGCCGTGGAGCCTTCGCGACCGTCCGTGGGGTCGTAGGGATAGGACGCAAAGAGGCTGGAGGTCCACTCCCAGGCATTTCCGGCCATGTCCAGACAACCGTAGGGCGAGGCGCCGGCGGGGTAGCTGCCCACCGGGGCCAGGGGCTCAAATCCCAGGCGGAAACGGGAGAAGTCCAGGTCGGGTCCCCAGGGGTACTTGTGGCCGTCCGTGCCCCGGGCCGCCTTCTCCCACTCGGCCTCCGTGGGCAGACGCTTGCCCGCCCACCGTGCGTAGGCCATCGCCCCGTACCAGGTTACGCACACCACCGGGTGGTCTTCCATTCCCGCCCGGGGGCGCCACCCTCCCTCGGCCTGCTCGAGCTGCAGGCCCGGATGCTCCCACAGGAGTCGGTGCCCCGCATCGTCGTCGAGACGTCCGAACTCATTGAGGAATGTGGCGTATTGGGCGTTGGTGACCTCGCACCTGTCGATGTAGAAGGCCGGCAGGTCTACCTGGTGCGGGGGCTTCTCGGCCGCGTCCTCATCCCTGGCCTTCGCCTCGCTGCCCATAGTGAAGGGTCCGGCGGGGATGAGGATCCTCTCGGGCTCCTCGGCGGCAACGGGACCAAGGCCGATTAGCAGGCCGGCGGCCGCGAAGACCGCTATCTGGACGAGGTGGGCGTGTGTGGGCATGGGCCGGTTCCCCCTGGGCTGGTGGTGCACAGCTTGGCAGACCCCGTGCGCGCCGTGGTCTCCCGGACACAACCTGTTCCGCGTTACGTCGCGTCGAACACCAAGGCCTCCGCATGCCAGGGCCGCAGCGTGATCTCATGCCGACCTCCCGCCTCCGCGCGACAGACGGCGGCCTGTGGGCCGTCGTCGGGCAAAGAGCGGCAGACTGCCACCCGTGGCAGACCACACTCCTCCGCGTTCAGCTCGAACGCGACGGTTCTGGGCTCGCGGGAGATGTTGACCAGGAACACCCCGACACGGCCGTCCGGAGCTCGCCAGACTGAATTGAGGACGGCCGGCATGCGGACTTCGCCCTTGTGCTTGGAGTTGTACATCGCCTCCAGCGTCGGTACGTCGCCCTCCAAAGCCAGCGGGCGGAGCATCTCACCCAGGGCAAGGAAGTCCCGGCAGCGGTAACGCAGCTTCGCCAGTCGGCGGAGGAAGTCCAGCTTATCCGCATGCTCGGGGTGGGTGATGGCATCGCTGCTCTCGCGACCCATCATCGAGCCGAAGGTGAACGCTTGCCCGTGCTGCATGGCGAAGGCCAGATCGTCGTCAAGCTGCCCGGCGCGGCCGAAGGTGAGGGTGTAGCCGCCGTAGACCGCGGCGAACAGGGGCACGAGGTCATTGCCCTCGGCGTTGCACATCAGATAGCCGTCGAGCTGTGCCATGTAGGGCTCGGCGTTGTCCTCGGTGGTCATGACAAAGTCGGCGTCTACGGCCCGGGCCGCGGCCCTGGCCCCGGCGAGGAGCTTCGTCTCACCGGCGACCCAGGTGTTGGCGCCTCCGGGGCCGTGGTCATGGTTGGGCGCGTAGCACAGCAGTCCGCCCGCGGCGCCGATCTGATCCAGGTAGGCGCCGGCGCAGCCGCATTCCTCGGCCAGGCGCCGGACAACCTCTTTCATCTTCTCCTGCCACAGCCGGGTCGTGGGGCACATGACGCCGTGGTCTTGGCCGCTCCATCTCTCCAGCTCCGGCTCACCGGTGAGCTTGCGCACCACGGCCGCCGCCGCGCCCTCCTGAGCCCAGCTCTGGGTGTCGGTGTCCCACAGACGCCCGTTGATGTAGGGCATCACCTTCAGACCCAGAGCCTGCGCCTCCGCCACGGCCTCGGCGAACCCGGGCTTGGTGGGGAAGTAATCCGGATAGTCGTTATCGAAGGGGATCTGGTGCCACTGATACCAGTGTACGAGGGCAGGCATGTCAAAGGCTCTGTGCAGATTGCGCAGGACGGGCAGGACGGTCTTTGGCGCGCCGCTGGGCCGGAAGCACAGCGCGCAGCTTTTGAGCCACTCGGGTACATCCTGCCGTGTCGCCAGCGGCCCGCCCGCACACCACGGGGCCTCCCGCGTCGCCCACGCTCGGTAGCGCTTGGCCGCATCGAACCAGTCGCCGCGATGGACGGCCACCACCGCGTCGTAGTCCATCACGTAGCCCTCACCGGGAACGCCAACGCGGTCCGGATAGTTGCGCAGGACGAAGTCTACGGCCCCCTCGCCGGACGGGCTGACGATGAATTGCTTCAGCCGTGCCGAGGGATCGTGAGAGGCTGTGTACAGTGAGGCATCGCGCAAGGTCAGGGCCGAGAACTGCATGCCCAGATTGCCGCTGGGGTAGCCGCCTGCCAGATCGGCGCCCTGCGCCGGGTGCCGCAGAAGCCGCCCCCACCGGGCAGGGGAGGCCACCTGAGCATCCGGCCCGCCGTCCAGATGCTCCAGGCGCGGGAAGTCCACGGACTCCAGGCCCCAGTTGAGACTACGGCTGACGACCTTGATCCGCATGGCGACCTCAGATGTACCGGCTTCGAAGCGGAGGGTGACCTCCACATCCACCGTGCGCCTCTCTCCCGGCAGCCCGCAATGGTGCCAGGAGAGTCGGACCAGCCCGCGCTCCCGGTCCACATCGATGCCGCCGCGGATGGCCTTCTCCGGCACCACGCGCACCTGCTCGCCGCTCGTCTTGTGCCGGAACCTCAGAGCCCACAGCGGCCCGGATGTCCTGGGGAGGGTGAACCGAGTGCCGGTGCGTAGGTCGACCAACTGAGAGAGCGCAAGCGGTAGCCCCCAGTCGGGATCGCCTTCGGCCCCGGCCCGCAGACACAGATCTCCGGTCACCAGGGTGAAGAAGGTCTTGCCCTGCAGGACTACAGGACCCGCGGCGGCACCTCCGGACTCCAGTTCCGCCTCGGCGCGGTCCAGCAGGCCTCGGACGCCGCCGGCGCCCATGGCCGCCTGCCAGTCATGCAGACCTCTGCCCGCCGCCGCGGCGGTCGTGGCATCCTGCAGAGCCGCCGCGGCGGCCCGCAGCAGCCGGGTCGGACCCACCTGCTCCGGGGCGCAGCGAGCCCGGAGCTCGGCCAACCGCCGCGACGCCGCTTCCATGGACTGCTGCGCCTCCGGAAGCCGCAGAGAGGGGCGACGCGGTCGCACTCGTGGCGCCAGAGCCTCGGCGAGAGCCTCCGGGCTGCCCCCGGAGGGGCCGAGGTAGATCGAGGCGCGATAGGTGAGCGGGCCGGTGAAGTGGGTCAGCCAGGGGCCATGTACGTAGATCCCGTACTTGCCCAGACCGTCGTGAATGCCGTATAGCTGCGGGCCGACGATGGCCATGGCGTCCAGGTCGTTAAGCAGCGCTCCCCAGGCGCTGCCGGTGAGCGCGTGCGTGCGCAGGGGGTGGTCGAGGGGGGAGCCCTGCGGCACGTCACCGGCGGCCCAATGGGTGTAGAAATCCTCGGTGTGCCGCAGCTCCAAGACATGCAGCTCATCCCAGTCCACCGCGGCGCTCTGCCGCACCACGGCTTTGACATGAACGAAGGGCGAGCCGGCCCGGTAGGTGAAGCGGTAGTCGGCCCGGGGCTCAGAGAGGTGTTTCGCGCCATCGGGTCCCACGTAGCAGGATTTGACCTCCACAGTCGCCTGCCAGCCCGGAATCACCCTGACGCTCACCCTCGGCTCGGGGTCGTTGCGCAGTGAGTGGGTCCCGTGCGCCCGGTCGTGGAGACGCTCCCCCATATAGACGTCCAACCCCCGACCGTCGCCGTAGTCGACATGCGATATCAGCCCGCCGTGCTTGAGGCTGTGAGTGATCCGACACAGACCCGTGGAGACCACAATGGTGTCGTCGTTGCGTTCGACCGTCAATGGCGTGCGGTCAGGGGGCAAGACGGGGGAGAAGTCCGGACCCGGATGCAGCTCCACGATATACTCCACCGGGCCCGGCTCGTCCGTACCCGGTGGCACCCACAGCACGGTGATCTCGCCGTCGTAGCGCACCCCGGTGGCACAGGCGCAGACCTGGCCCGTCGCGGCCTGGCGAACCGAGGCGTGCATGGCTCCCTCCGGGAGCGAAACGCCCAGGATAGACCGCAGCTCCGCGGGCCGCGCGCGCACGGACATGATGGGCGCTCTCGTCGTCTGGGCGATCTGGGCCACGCAGCGGAAGCGGTACGGTTCGGCGTCCGCGATGGTGCACAGTGCCACTGCCAGCAACACGCTGATCGTCACTTGTTCCGGCGTCATCTCGGGGTACCGGCCTCCGGGCAATCCCACCTCACGTGGGGTGGAACCGAGGTGTCGCGGGCCGCGACGTGCCTACTCGTCATCTGCGGCCCATGTCTCGGCGAATCGCGGCGCGGCACCCTCCAACAGGCCGATCAGGTCCTCCGTGCACTTGCGCGCGTCGCCGACGGGATAGTAGAAAGCCTCCCAGTTTTCGCTATCCTCGCCGTCGTGATTGGGCAAGACCCACTGGAATCGCGGGGCATAAGAGAGTTCTCGATAGGCCGCGCCGCAGCGGGATTCGATGTCCGCCAGGTCCGGGAGCGCCAGGATGCCTTTCTGGCGCTGGGTGCGACGCAGGAGCTTGCGGCGCATGATGTCGGTGATGATGTCCGCCACCTGGTCGGGCGCCTGCGCCCGCAGGTGCGTGAGCTCCTCGGCCGAAACGGGGGACATGAAGATCGAGAGTACGGGCACATCCCGCCCGGCCAGAGCCTCCATCAGACCTACCGCGATGTAGGGGTTGCCCTCGAAGAAGGCATCCCGGCCGCCCTCCAGCGCCGCCCATACGTCCGCCAGCGCCAGGGCCTGCACGTCATCCCGCACATCCATCACCAGATAGTCATCGCGGCCTCTGAGGCCTTCCAGGTACCGGCGGGAGCGGAAATGATACGTCTCGCCATCCACCTCGCCCGGCCGGGGCTCGCGGCAGTTGTACAGCACCGGCGCCGATAGCCGCCGCCACAGCTCCGGTCTGAACTTGGATACAGCCCTGACCAGAGGACTCTTCCCGATGCACGACGGTCCGCTGAGAATCACGAACTTGCTCATGCGATCCCTCTGTGATGGCGTTTGTCGCTACTTCTGGCTCCCCCGCAGGCTCAGCAGATCGGCGATGTTGGCCTTCGCGTCCACCACGGGCTCGATGGCACCCGTAGCGGAGGTGAACAGGCACGTCACCCCCGGCCCGTGGCCGGCCGTCAGACATTGACCGTGGCTGACGATCCCCACGGTGACGGCGCCCGTCTTGTAGATCCGCCCATAGGTGTTGTCCGCATCCATGATTGCCACGATGTCGCCAAGCCGCAGGTCCCTCAGGCCCCACTCATCCACCAGGGTCTCGTCGAAGATCTGGATGTCGTAGTCACCCCGCTGCACCACATTGGAGCCAAGACCGCTGCCCATGATGCACGCCGGGACCTTCCTGGCCACCTTTACCTTCAGCTTCCCATCCTTGACGGTGGGCTTCATCTTTCGCAGCAGCCCGGGGTCCAGGTTGTAGACCGCGACCTCGGGCACGTCCGGTAGCTTGAGGCCCATGCCTTTGCCCACGATCTGGATCTTGTTGCCGTAGCGCAGCTTCCTCAGCACGTCCGGCTGGAAATCCACGAAGATGTGCTCGATGCCCCCGTGCTTGCCGGTTACCACGCCTTTCTCGCCCTTGGCGTCCCCGCTGATGACCTCGGCTTCATTGCCCACGCAGGCCAGGAGGTTCAGGCCGGCATTGGCGTCGTTATCCGGGTTCTTGAGGCTGACGGCGGGCTCCAGATGGTCGGCCTCGAAACCGAAGGCCGAATCACCCACCCGGACGTTGAGGCAGATGCCTCCGGTACCGGGAAGCACCATGGCTTCGCCCGAGGGTGTCACGAGGTGCGTCCCCCGGGGCTTGGGGTGCGAAGGCTCACCGACCACGACGATCTCGACCAGTCTGTCCTCATTGGTGCGTAGCATGATCTACCTCTCCTGC
>CAYRFY010000367.1:0-8302 GCA_964423635.1 uncultured Armatimonadia bacterium
GCGGGACGTTCACGAACGGCGTGATCGCGACCCCAGAACTTGATTCATCTGTGCAGAAGTCGGTGCATATAGGCATCTAGACAGCGTGGGGCAGGATACGCGGCGGCCAAAAGCGGATGACGACGGATCGTGGTGAACGGCGGCTATGAAGGTACCACCGGCAGCGTCACCCGCGAGGGGTGCGTGCCGTCATGATAGACGGTCTGCCGCGCCACCTGCATGCTCGTGTCGGTGGCCGAGTCGTCGCCTGTATTGAGATTGCGGTCCCATAGCGGGAAGTTGCTGCTGGTGACCTGCAGGCGGATGCGGTGGCCGGCAAGGAAGACCTGACTGGTGGCCTGCAGATCGATGGTGAACTCGTACACGGCCTCCGGCGCAAGCAGCCGCGGCTCGCCCCAGACGCTGTGTCGGAACCGGGCACGGATCACGCCCTCTGTCACATTCAGCGACCGCCCATCCGGATAGACGTCGGTGAGCCGGGCGACGAAGTCCGTGTCCGGAGCCGAAGAGGAAGCGTAGAGCTTGACCACCACGGGCCCGGTGACCTCCAGATCGCGCGCGAGGACGTCGGAGGTGAAGGTCAGCACGTCGGGCCGGCGCTCACTGGGCCGCTGGTCGTACGGACCGGGTTTGGCCATCTCGTACAGCCCGGGGTTGTACGGACCTACGGAGTGATTGCCGCCCAGAGTGGGAACGGGGTGGGAGGGATCGTAGTCGTACACATCAGGAGCGTCTTGTCCCGGCGGCTCGAGGGACAGCCCTCCTTCGCCGCGGAGGTAGTAGTCCGTGTACCGCGTGCGGGCCAGGGGCCATTCCCATTCGTCGCGCCAGGTGTTGCGGCCCATGACGAAGAGGCGGATCGGGGCGGCCTGGAAGTCCTCGGGTCGGCCACCGGAGAGCAGGCACTTGAGCCAGCGCATCGTGGCGTCGTCCTCGGCGGCCGCGGCTCCCCCGAAGTCCAGCTCGCCCAGGACGGTGGTGGGGTTGACCCCGTGGGTCCACGGACCCACCAGCACGCGGTGGCTGTCGCGCAGCTCGGAGCTCGGCGCCGCCTGGCGCAGGGCCAGATAGTTGGCGAAGGTCTCACCGGCATAGTAGTCGTACCAGCCGCCCGTCAGCAGCATGGGGGCACGGACCTTGTCAAACCGGGCGCGCACGTTCAGCGGCTCCCATTGCGGACCGTAACGCGCGTGGGTGACGTAGTCACGGTAGGAGGGCACCGGCCCGGCGCCGCTGCGCACATCCATCTCCGCTAGCGGCAAGGAGCCCAGTATTTCGCCCACATCGAAAAGCGGCATCAGGGCGGCCTCGGAGGTGCGGGCGTTGGTTTCGAAGCACAGCCAGCTCCAGGTCAGGCCGAGGCTGAAGGCGCCGTCGCAGTAGTAGGCGCGCTTGAAGCAGTCCCCGGCCATGAACCGCGGATTGAGCGCACACAGCGTCTCGTCGCCGGACAGGGCGGCGTAGAACTGCGTGGCGGCTAGATACGAATCCCCGAACATGCCCACCTTACCGCTGCACCAGGGCTGATCCCGCAGCCACCGCAACGTGTCGGCACCGTCGGCCTCTTCGTTCACGAAGGGGTACCAGTCACCGTCAGAGTCATACCGTCCCCGGCAGTCCTGGGCGACCAGGGCGATCCCCAGCTCGGTGAATCCCGGCCCCTGCAGGCCGACGCGGTTGTAGGCCGTGCGCACCAGCACAGTGGGAAACGGACCTTCGCCCTCGGGCAGGTAGACGCTGGTAGCCAGCCGGATCCCGTCGCGCATGGCGACCTTCACATTGCGGTGCACTCTCATGGGGGCCTCCGAACCTGTCGGCGACGTTCCTGCACACCCTCGGATACCCGTGGCCGGGTAACGTCCCGTGGTTGCTCGCGTCCTCAATGCGTCGGTAACACGTCATCGAGACCCTAACGGCACTGTCTCTACGCGTTTCGGGCTATGGCAACGAGGCAACTAGGCGGCCCAATTGACTTAGCCGCCAAGCTCCTCCTTCGGCCCCTGCCTATTCGCCGTCCCGCAAGCAATGGCCTTGCACGGGAGGACTGTCGCACACCGGTGCCGAACTGGACTCATTGTGACGAGAGACCGCCCCGATCAAGGTGAACAGGTAATGGCGAAGGCTACCCGTGCTATTGGAATCACTGTCGCGCTGCTGACGACGGCGTTTGGTTGTCTGGCGGCCGAGCGGACCTACCCATGCTTCCGTGCTCAGACCAGTCCCGTCCTCGACGGCGAAATCGCCGGTGACGCCGCGTGGCGCTCGATGCCGGTGGCCACGGGGTTCTCGGTTCTCGGCGGCGACTACACAGTCGCCAAGCAGACCGCCGTGCAGGCCTGCTGGGACCAGGATGCGCTCTATATCGGTGTCACCTGCGAGGAGCCGGACATCGCCCACATGAAACTGCAGGTCCGAGACGGCGGCCCCGGTTGGCTGGATGACGGGATCGAGCTGTTCCTGCAACCTCCCAGTGGCAAGGTCTATCAGTTCATCACGACGGCCGGTGCCGCCCGCACGGCCTGGGAGGGCGCCGCGGACGGCTTCGGCTATGAGGCCGCGGCCTCCAAGAACGCCGACGGCTACTGCCTGGAGATGAGGTTCCCCTTTGCGCTGCTGGAGACCCGGGCACAGGAGGGCGACCTGTGGCGGGGCAACTTCTGCCGAAACATCTTCACCCGTAACTCCGGCGGCGATCAGTTCACCACCTGGGCCCCCGCGACCCGCCAATTCCTGGAGCCGGAGAGCTTCGGCACCATAGAGCTTCTGGGGGCGCCGCCCTCCGAGGCCGAGGCGTTGGCGCTCAGCGACCGGATCAACGCCCCGTACCGGCAGCATCTGCTGGCAGGCCTCGCACAGATCGCGGCCGAGGGCGAGCAGTACGTGCCGGTGCTCCAGGAGGCCACGCGCAGCCAGCGGTTCAGGGGCCAGGCGGCGCGCCTGCGGGCGCAGTGGCGACGGCTGCAACGGGCGCTGGATGACGCCGATGCCGCTTCCACCCAGGAATTGCGCGAGATGCTGCGCGGCGCCGACGCCATGCTTGAGGCGTCATACCAGGTGAAGTGGACCTACATGATCGCCGAGCTCTTCGACGATTGACGGCCGAGCCCGCCGGCCCGGAAGCACCGCCGGCCTGCCCACAGGCAGTCGACCGCGCTCGCTCTGCCGGCAATGATGAACGGCTGCGGGTCGGGGATCCGCAGACACGGGAGACAGTTCTGTCGCGGAATGTCACCGCCGCATGACTAAGGAGTGCACACCCATGAGACTGAAGATGCTGCTCTGGATCCTGTCTCTGCTGGTCGCCCTGGCTAGTCTCGGTTCCGCAGGATGGGCCGCGACCAATGTCCGGGAGGTGGAAGAGGACAACTCTCTGGTTTCGAGCTTCGTCACTCCCCACAAGGCATGGGGACAGGGGTATGCGGGGGGCAAGGTGCGGGCGCTGTTCTTCGTCTATACCGGGGGCTACGACGGCACCTGGGAGGACACCGGCACCCGGGTGCGCGAGGTGGTGGAGCTGGCGCAGCGATTCGACATCGAGGCCGATGCGGCGTTGTTTTGCGGCCGAGGGAATGAAAAGTGGCAGTTCCACGGCCAGAAGCTGGGTGAGCAACGAGCCGAGCGACTCCTGGAACAGCCCTACGAGCTGTACGTGATCGCCGGGTTCCCCATGGAGAAACTCCCGGCGAAGATACAGTATTTGATTCTCAAGCAGGTGGCCGAGGGGGCCGGGCTCCTGTGCTGCGGCCAGGGCGCTGCCGAATACCTGACTCCCAAGCGGGCCATCGAGCCGGCGCCGGAGATGCTCACCGCCGGCCTGCCGGTGCTGGATGGCAAGCAGGCCTCCGAGGTCGTTGGGGCCTACAGGCTTGGGAAGGGCCGCGGGGTGTGGCTCAAGTACGCGGCCCATGCGCTCTCGCCCCGGCATGAGTTCACCTGGCGCGGCCTGGCCGAGTACGATTACTGGATGATGCTGGTGGGGCGCGCGGCGCTCTGGGCGGCTTCGAAGGACGTGCCGCTGGCGGTGACATCCGTCACCACGCGGGGTCCGTTGGCGGTGCCGGTGGGTGATGAATCGCTGGGCGAAATCGGCCTCCATAACTCCGCCGATCGCCCGGTGCAAGTCAGGGTGGAGCCCGAGCTACGTCGGGCCTGCGATGGTCTCAAGCTTCCTCTGGAGCCCATCCTCGCCGATGTCCCTGCCGGCGATGTGGCCCAACTGGCGGTTCCTCTCCCCTACCTTCGGGCCGGTGACTACTACATCGACGCCATCGTGCGTACCCAGTCTGCCGTGGAGGCCTTTGGTGCCGCCGCCTTCACCGTGCAAAGCGCCGTGGGTGTGGCTGAGATCACCACCGCGGCGACCTTCGTCGAGGTGGGCGAGAGCATCTCAGGTGCCGTGGCTCTCAAGGGTCCCGTACCCGAGGGTGCGGTGCTACGCCTGCGCTTCAGAGACTCCTATGACCGCGTCCTTAGGCAGGAAGACCGACCACTTGGACAGGATGACATCGGGACCATCTTCGAGTACGAGGCCTCCGAGGCCTGCACCAACTTGATGCGGGTGGAGGCCCTGCTGCTCGTGGCCGGTCGGGAAGTGGACATGGCCGACACGTCCTTCAGCGTCCCCAAGCGACGGCACGACCGGTTCAACTTCGTCATGTGGGATGCCGCCATGGACGTCCTGGGCTACTACTCCTGGCGTGGTCTGCAGGAGGCGGGTCAGGACATCTGCCTGCTCGGTAGTATGGGTGGACAGCGCAAGACCCCGCCCTCGGTGCACGCCTGTGACGGTTCGCTTGTGCCCTACAGCACGCGGATCCTCGACCCCAAGGACGAAGAGGGCTTCATGCAGCCGGTGTGCTGGAATGACGAGCCCGCGGTAACTGAGTACGTGGACAAGATCGTCGACAATCAGAAGAACCTCCGCGAGCAGGGGGTGTTCGTCTACTCCCTGGGCGACGAGGGCGTGACCAAAGGCTGCTGCGTGCATCCCTCCTGCATCGCCGCGTACCGCCGTTACCTGGAGCGGCAGTATGGCACCATCGACGCCCTCAACGCCTCCTGGGACACGGACTATGCTTCCTTCGACGTTGTCGACCTGCTGGACCGCAAGGACAACATGGAGGCGGCGGCCCTCAAGACCTGCTATCCGCGCTGGTACGACCGGCAGGCGTTCGCACGGTACAATCTGATGCAGTTCTCCGGGCGCTTCGTGGAAGCCTACAGAGAACTGGACCCGCAGGCCAAGACCGGCTTTGAGGGCACCGGCGGCTTCGGCGACGACTACGACGCAATCCTGGGGACCAACACCTTCTACGGCCCCTATCCGGATATTGGTGACGACATCGTCCGGGGAGCGGCGCCGCGCAGCATGGTGCGCTCCAACTGGATGGGGTACAGCAAGACCGGCGACGCTCTGTCGGACGCCGCATGGCGGATGGTCATGCGCAGCATGGACAGCATCTGGTACTGGATGTGGTCCGGCATCGGCAACTGGCGGGGCTACCAGCGGCCAACCTTCGACTACTGGCCCGCCATCGATGATCTCACCGAGGAGATGCGTCCGGTCCGCCAGGGTCTGGGAGACCTGGTCATCAAGTCTGAGATCGCCCACAGCAAGATCGCCATCTTCTACTCCCTGCCCTCGGCGCTCTCCGGGCAGCTCGAGAACGGCAGCGAGTTCATCAGCCCCAAGGGCACCCATGAAACCTGGACGCGGCTCACCAGTGAGCTGGGCCTGGACTTCCGCTACCTCACCAGCAACCTGCTCAAGGGCGCAGAGCTGAGCAATGACGAGTTCCGCGTGCTACTGCTGCCCATGACCCAGGCGATTAGCGCCGAGGAGGCCGATGTGATCCGCGACTTCTGCCGGAACGGCGGCACGGTGATCGCCGACGTCCGGCCCGGAATCTACGACGGCCACTGCAAGCCCATCGCCCCCGGCGCCCTGGACGACCTGTTTGGCATACAAAGGACGGGGCGCGGCAAGGTTGCTGAGGTGGCCGTGTCGGTCGAGGGCACTCTCGGCGATGCGGAACTGGAGCTGGACTTCGCCGCCGCCAAGGTGGACACGGAGGTCCAGGCCACAGCGGCCACGGCCCTGGGGCACGCCGGTGAGAGCCCGACGATGCTGGTGAATACCTTTGGGCAGGGCCGGGCGATCCTGCTGAACTTCCAGCTTCTCTCCACCGGCGCCGACGACGAGCAGGCCGCGGCCGCCCGCAGGCTCCTGGACGCCGTCTACGCCACGGCCGGAGCCCAAGCGCCGATCAAGGCCGGATCGCCCAATGGCGACCCGCTGCCCCTCACCGAGACTCGTGTCTGGCGCAATGGCCGGGGCCTGATCTTCGGCCTCTGGCGCCAGATGGAGAACGCGTGGTTCAGCCCCAAGACGGGCACCGTCGCGGGTGAGCCGGTGCCCGCGAAGATCAGCCTGCCCGCCGAGGCCCATCTCTACGATCTCCGCGCAGGCAAGTACCTGGGCGCCACCAGCGAGACCGAAACCGCCCTGCGCTGGGGACGGGCTTCGTTCTATCTGGCTCTTCCCTACCGCATCGGCCAGGCCTCGCTCGCCCTGTCCTCGACGGCCCCGACACCGGGCCAGACGCTCACCGCCGACATCCGGCTCCAGGTCCCTGATGACTCGGAGGAGCAACTCGCCGTCTGGGCCGAGGTGACCGCCCCGGACGGCAGCAGCCCGCTGTGGGGACGCCAGGTCGTGCTGCTCCAGGGCGGGAGCGGGCAGGTGCGGATCCCGGTGGCGCACAACGATGCGCCGGGGCAGTGGAAGATGACCGTGCGAGAGCTGTTCAGCGGCGAAAGCGCGGAGGCGAGCTGGACGGTGAGCGGGTGAGAACGGCGGAGAACGGCGGGAAACGGCTGACGTCTCACCACGGAGACACGGAGTGCACGGAGTTCCACGGAGAACGACGCGGCAGGGGACGGCGGAGAACGCCGGAGTGCACCGAGCAGGATTCGGCGAGACGGACATGAGGCGGGTCTTGCAGCCTCCCGGGCGAACGGGACGCCGTAGCCGTTGACGCCGTTGACATAGCCGTTGATTCGCGACTCGTGACTCGCTGACTCGCCGACTCGCCGACTCTCCTCAAGGTGACCATGATGAGACCCTATCTGACGGCTGTCGCGACAGGTCTACTACTCGGACTGGCCTGCCTGGCCGGGGCCCAGGACGACGCACCGACGGTGGCGGTGAGTGACACCGGCCCCCAGACCAATGCGGCGACGTGGGAGTGCACGCCCGGCCACAAGATCGAGAAACGCCGCATCACGCTGGATTCCGGCGCCCTGCGCTACACCTTCCTGGCCTCCGGATGCATCGATCCATCCCACGGCGAGGAGCGTCCCTGTTCCGAGGGCAACTTCGGCATGCCGGACCCCAATAGCTGCAACTGGTACTGGGGCGGGTTCCTGCAGGTGCTGGTCAATGGCACCAATGCTACGGCCTACCGCATCGCCAACGTCGGGGTGCTGGAGAGTGGGGCGCGCGGGAGCTTCCAGATCGTCTGGGCCCATCCGGACGCCGATGTGGGCCTGCGGCTGCTCATGCTCCCGGGTGGCAATCACGTGCTTGCACAGCTCACCTGGCTGCCGCGTGAAGCCAAGACGCTCGATACCCTCGCCGTGAAGCTCACCTGCTATCCGAGCTTCTTCACCGCTGCCCGGGGCCGCACCGGCGAGCGCCACTGCCGGACGCCGCGCACCGATGAACTGCAGCCTCAGACCCTACAACTGCAGCCGGAGGAAGATACATACCTGTACTACTACGACACGGTGTTCGACGTGGCCAAGGGGGAGGGTTCCGGACCCTGCGCGGCGCTGGTGGCGCCGGAGGGCGTGACGGGCGGCAACGTGCAGATCGGCGGCTACGCGGTGGTGACGAACCTGAACCTGGACCCCGCGGCCGGGTCGGCGCGCCTGGCCCTCTACGATTTCACCCGCCACACAAACGCCGAGGCGCAGGGGTATATGGACGGACATGCGGCAGGGGATCTGGCCGAGCTCATTGCCATGGACTTCCGCCCGGCGTCGGTGCAAGAGCTCGACGCGGATGCTCTGCAGACCGAGGCAGACGGGCTCCTGGCCGATGCCGCCGACGACGGCGAGGCCTTCAGACCGAGGGTTGAGGAGTTGCTGCAGCAAGTCCGCGAGCTGAAGGCCGCTGCGGACGAGAGCGACTGGGCCGCCGAGGCGGAGCTGGCCGGCCTCATCCGCGATTCGGAAGACATGTTCTGGAAGCTGAAGGCCTTCGCGGCGCTGAACAGGCAGTAGCAGGCGGACGCGAGCG
>CAYRFY010000368.1:0-8300 GCA_964423635.1 uncultured Armatimonadia bacterium
ACCGCCGTCACGCAGGAGATTCGCCTCCCCGATGCTCACCGGCAAGATGCGCTGCACGACGAGAGGAGCGACAAGTCCCATCTCTCCTGCCGGGAAGTGGGCGCGAACGGTGAGCATCCCCGCCGCGCGCTGTGCCTCCGCGGCGGCCGCCAGCTCCACCACTCGAGCGCCGCTCTCGGCCTCCGTCATCCGGGCCTCAAGTGGCAGTATTGGCTCGACGTCCGCGGTGACCTCCACCCCGGCAGGAGCTTGCACCTCCACCCGCGCAGTGGTCCCCGGCAAGACGGCCACTTCCGCCGCCTGCAGGCTCACCGCCTGCTCCGCCCGGGCGATGCCCGCGAGCTGGGCGCTGCCCTCCAGGTACAAGGGCCCGCGGGACAGGTCCAGGGTCAGCTCGCCGGCGAGGCCCGAGGTGACCGGGTTGGTGAAGGCGTCGCGGACCTCGATGCTCTCCTGAGCAAGACAGCCCAACTCCGTGGCCGGAACCGCCGCGGCACGTTCCGGATGGTCGGCCCAGACCACGGCGAGAGGGCCGGCGAAGGACACCTGCTGCAGTCCGAGCGCCTCGTCCGGGGGGCGATCCTCGCCAATGACCGCGCGCCCCGCGCAGGCGCGCCCGTCCAGCTCCCGGCCGACACCGGCCAGCGCCGCATAGGACAGCTTGGGCAGAAAGCCCAGATACAGCACCCCGATCCCGGCGTCCCACGTCCAGTCGCTCTCCTTCGCGGGGTCGCGCGGATCGTAGGTGCAGAACCAGAACGCCTTCATCGCCGGGTCCTCGGACAGCGAGAGGGCGTAGTTGGCGGTGAGGATGCCGGCCTGCTTGAGTTCTGAGCACGAATACTCGGCCGAGTATCCCGGGCTGAAATCGTAGGCCGTAGCGCCGAACTCATTCATCCAGATCGGCTTGCCGCTCATGCCGTGGCGGGCCAGCACCTCCCGGCGCTGCCGGATCGCGGCGCAGTAGTCCGCCGGCGGCGCGTAGCTGTGGAGGGTGGCGATATCGAAGTAATCCCCGGCTCCCAGCCGCCCCACCCTATCCAGCCAGTCCATGTAACCGGCATGAGAGAGCCCCAGCACCGTACAGTCCGGATCGGCGCTCCTGGCGGCCTCCCAGGCGGCCTTCAGCACCGCCACATAGTGCTCACCCGAGTGGCGCGTCTGCTCCTGCCACATCAGGTCCGGCTCGTTCCAGACTTCCCAGCAGTCGATGCGGTCCTTGTACTGATCCACCAGGCGGCGGACGTACTCAGACCACAGGTCCAGCCGTTCCTGAGGCGGAGCCCGCAACCCGGCGTTACCGGTGGCCCACCGCGGCGCCCCAAATAAGATGGCCTGGTACCTCATGTCAAAGGCCGCCAGGCGCCGCAGGGCCGCGTCCAACGCCCGCGTATCCCAGACGGCCGCGGCAGGCTGCTGCACCGACCAAACGTTCTCCCACGCCAGCCACGGCCGGATCCAGTGGACCCCCGCCTTTGCCATCAAGGGCACCTGATAGGTGTACCACCAGATCTGCTGCTGGAAGATGTTCATCCCGATAGCGGAGGCCTCGGGGTCAATCTGCTGCGCCGTGGGGATGCGACACAGTCGCAGCCTGGCCGGCTCAGGCCCCCCCTCGGCCACGAGCTCGAACACGCCGTAACGGTCCAGGGGTATGACCAGCGAAACAGCGGTCCGGGCGCCGGCCTTGCAGATCAGAGCCCGCGATCCGCTCCAGACCACCTCTCCGGTGGCGTAATCTGTAAGCTGCAGGGAGAGTGCACAGTCCGCCTGCGGCCCCGGACATAGCCCCGCCACGGTGACTGTGACCGGGTCGGAGCCGGTGAAGACGTGCCCCACTCGGTCGGTGCTGAGCCGTACCTGCAGCTTCTCACCACCATCGGGCGCCAGGTACAGCGGGTAGGCCTGTCCGTCGGAAAGCAGGTACAGTCCCGCCACATAGCGGTCGCCCGTGGTCGCCGGGCCAAGGGTGATGTCGCGAAGCTCGCAGAGGGTGACGCCGTCGGCTGCCGGGCGCGCGATGACGGCGCACCCGAAGTAGGGCTCCTCAACCAGGTATGACAATACCCCGTCCTGCCGGCCGATGGGCGAGACGACATGCAGCACCGCGTGCTCCGCGTCTTCGGGAAACTCGGGATCGCAGCAGAGATACGCCAGGCGCGGTTCCGGGATCGCAGGTGCCCCGAAGGCCTGCGCGAACACCGGGCCGGGCAGGCGGAGGTTCTGGCCCAGGGCGTCGGAGAAGACCCACTCACCCCGCGCCAGGTCCAGCAACTCCACGGTGAAGGGCTGCAGGGGGAGCGGCACCTCCGGCCGCTCCAGGTGCTCGACTGGAGGCGGCGGTTCGGCCATGGGCGAATGGACCGCGATGATCGGGCCGATGCTCACCTCATGCGGCCCCCCCGTGTGGCCCTGCCAGCGACCGAAGCAGAAGCGCACGCGGGTTGCGCGAGAGAGCGTCAGCCGGCCACCCGCGGTGCCCAGCAAAGGACCGGCGTCGCGGGCCCGGAGGGTCATCAACTGCCAGTCCGGGCTCAGTCGCAGCTCGGTCCCGTAGTTGCCCTCCGGGGTCCGGAACGCGACCTCCAGCCGCTTCGTCTGCGGCGTGCCCTTCACCCACAGTCGGACGGCGTTGAACTCGCCCCCCAGCGCTGGGAGCGCGACACTGAACGCGCAGGCCTGCTCCTCCTGCTCCATATCCGGAACCACGACCCGCAGCGCCCCACGCCCGTTCGGCCCCCTGACGGTGCCACATTGCGCGGCAATCCTCGTCTCCAGCTCTGCCTGCGCCGCACCCGACCCCTCAAAGGCCACCCACTCAAGCTCTGTCTCGGCAGGCTCCTGCGCGAGGGCGGAGGTCGGCAAGGCGGCCGAGCCGGCAATGGCAGCGAGGGCACACAGTCGCGATAGGCAGGGACGGTTCACAGTACCAGCTCCCGAGGCGGAGGCCCGGCTGTGACGAATGCACGCAGGGCGGCGCGCATCCGTCGGCGGGCCACCTACTTGTCCACCAGCAGTCGCACCGGCCGGAAGATGCCGCCCATCTGCGCCGAGTCATGGACACGCACCGCCAGCACGTTCTCCTGCCCGTAGAGGGGGCCCTCGACAGCGACGCTGAACGGCTCGTCCCAGAAGTCCGCGGGCGTCAGGCCGGTTGATTGGGCGCTGCGCTCGCCGATCGGCTCCCCATTGAGGTACACCCAGGCGCTCTCGTCCACGCCGGCGAACTCGAGCCACAGCTTGTGGCCCTCCAGGTCCGGCGCGAGGGTGAAGCGCACGCGGTACCAGGCGTACCCGTCGTAGGCACCAACCGGGGTGGTCTCCCACCAGGCGGGGACCGGGATACTCGTCCACCCGCTGTCGTCGTGGTCGATCGCCTGCCACCCCTCCGTTATCCCGGTGTCGCCGGGATCCGTCCGAAACAGCCACTCGGCGGGCAACAAGGCGGCATCCGAACGGGTCTCGGCCACTTGCAGGTCCGTCCAGGCCACCGCCGGGCGGCCGAACACATCGGCCGCGGCGGCCCGCACGCGGTACAGCCCCCCGGCGGGAAGGTCCACCTCGATGCTCTCCCCCGTCTTCAGCACCACTCCCCGGTCCGGGCCGTAGACCTCCCAGGCCAAGTGCGGCCCGGCGTTCCCGAACTCCCCGGTACCCGCCGTCGCGACCGCCTGCAGAGCGACGCTGGACGGAGCCGTCAGAGGCGCTGCGGGCACATCGATGGATAGGGTGGGCCCCGGTCCGAGGTCGGGACGATCCGGCTCGCGCCCGGCGGCAAGGCGCATCTCGGCTCCTCCGGCCCGCACCACCACGGTCCCGTCCTCCCGACAGTACACGATCTCCTCGTAGCCCTCCGCCGTGAACTGGGGGGCATCCACGGCGATGTCGAACTCGGTTCCCACCCGCAGGCAGCGCTCTACCTCGAGGGCGGCATTGCACAGGACCTGCCGGTACGTTGCGCCCTGCCCGTTCTCGCGCTCGAGATGGAGCCAGCGGACGGAGTGCAGGGGTCCGGGCGCGAAGGTGTAGCCGTCGGGGATGACGATGCAGGTCCTCGCCGCGGTCAACAGCGCCTTCATGTCGCGGCGCGGATTGGCCGCCTGCGCCTGTTTCACCAACGACGCGTAGTAACGCTGGTAGCTGTAGGGCAGGCCGGAGTTGTCGCCGATGCCGACCCAACCCGTCCAGACCCAGAAGTAGCTCGCGCCCTTGTTGTAGAGGATCGGGATACCGGCGGCCTTCAGCCGCGGCTCGGAGGGAGAGTAGAATGCCACTCCCCAGCGCTTCTTGAAGTTCCTGGCAGCGCCGCGCAGGACGGCCACCCGAATGGCGCATGCGCTCTCAACGGTGGGGGGGATCTGCGTG
Organism: uncultured Armatimonadia bacterium; assembly: GCA_964423635.1. Lineage (GTDB taxonomy): Bacteria > Armatimonadota > Zipacnadia > Zipacnadales > JABUFB01 > CAYRFY01. Next base: position 4,366 of record CAYRFY010000368.1, read on the forward strand.
CCGAAGGCCCTGTTGTAGCTCTCCGTCAGGTCTTCCATGGAGGTGTCTTCGTCCACAATCCCCGCGACGCCGTCTTCTACCGCGAGCTGGTACCAGGCGGTGGTCCAGAGCGCCTCCCACACCGGATAGTCTCGCTCCACGAGCCACAGGTCGCCGCGCCCGAACTGCCGGTCGATGAAGGTGTTGATCCAGACCTGAGAGTAGTTCCCCACAGTGGGGCTCAGCGCGGCCTCGAGACGGGCCTGGAGCGAGGTGACCGCCTCCGCGGGCGTCAGCTTGCCCGCCAGGTCGGTTCGCTCGTTGAGCAGCCCGCGATTGTGGATCGCGGGCTCGTCAACGTAGATGCCGCGGCCCCAGTAGTTGGAACGATAGAGCTGCGCCGGCCAGTCATCCATGAGCCAGAACAGGTTGTTGTCCCATGCCGCGCTGCGGGTGAGCCACTGCGGTCGCGGCGTCGCCTGAAACAGCGAGAAGCCGGCCTCGAGATGCTTCCGGTGATCCTCGGCAACGGTCTTGCGGTACCGGTACTTGCCCTCCGGGAGAGCCCAGTAGGGCTTCCCGTCCACGTCGGTGTCGCGGGTCATGTGACCGACGATCAGGTCGGGGTCGAGGCCGACTACGGTGGCCTCGGCCGGAGGGTTCAGAGCCTGACCGTCTGCGACGGCTGTGCGGTCGAACCGGAAGCCCTGGAACATCAGGGCCTCCGGGAAGACGCCTTCCTCGACGGAGAGAGGCCCGCCCTGCAGGGACCGGGGCCAGCCGTACTCCCACAGCGACAGGCGAGGCAGGGCGGCCGCCCCGGTTGTCTGGTTGACAAACTCCACCGCGTCCGGCCAGTCGGGCTCGCGCCACAGGTACCGGGCGACGACCGGGAGGTGGTCTACACCGGGCCATCCATCCAGGAGCAGCCACGCCTCATACGCATGGCCGTTGGAGCGGGTGAAGCCAAGAACGCACCATTGGTGCGGACGTCCCTGGACATCCTCGACCGGGCCCAATCCCAGTCTCATCTCGACCACCGACAGGCGGTGTTCGCGCTCGAACTCGGGCCGCTGCCCCAGGTCGGCGTTCAGCGAGTAGGTGGCGATCGTTCCGGGTGTCCCGAGGGGGACGGCATTGGCGGCGCCAAGGGCCGCAAGCATCAGAATCCAGGACATCACCGCAGTCTCCCAACGTCCCATCGGCCCGATCACCCCTTTGGGTCTTTGCTGCAGGCCTCATTCCACGGGCCTGCGCCCGTGGGGACCCTTGTCCCGCCCCCGCGATTCTGTGCGACAGCGGCAAGGCGCCCTAAGGACAATCCCGTGCCCTTGACCGTACCGGCCATCGTCTCGAGCGGCGCTCCCACGACCGGCCGACAGGTGCCGGCTCCCCGGATCGAGAGCAAATGCCGCCGGGGCGCCGGCGGTGGAACGGCGGCCGTCGCGACGCAGGTCGACAAGGCAGGGCACGGTCCTCCATGCGTCTCCGGTTCCCGCTTAGGCACCCGCGCACCTTCGCCGGGCCGCACCGGAGCTTCGGAACACAGGGCCCTCCACCCGCGGCCGCCCGCCGTCCCACCGCGTTTCAGCGGCCGCCTGCGACCCTGAGCAGGGAGGGGACCGGCCACGTCCGTCGAAGGAGAGTTCAGTCAACAGAGACTCCAAGGAGCCTTGGATACCATGCGCTTTGCCCTGCTTATGTATGCCCTGTCGGCGTCCGTGATCGCCTTTGCCCAGACGCCTGCGAACCTGGTGAAGAACCCCTCCATGGAGCTCCTCACCGCCGACGGCTTCGCGGCGGACTGGCGCGGCGGTGAGTTCGGCAAGCCCGGCAAGAACGTCGTCATCGATCGCCAGGAGGCCCGCAGCGGGCAATGCTCCATCAGGCTCGCCACCAGCCCCGGCTCTTTCGTAACCTGCGCCGCCGCCGACATCGCCGTCAAGCCGCAGACGACGTACTTCGTCTCCTGGTGGTGCAAGACACAGGACATGACCATGTCGCGGGCCTACGTCTGGCTGCAGACCAACAAGGCCCAACGCGTGGTGCCCGAGGATAGCCAGTATGTGACTCAGGACTGGACCCAGCATTTCGCCCGCTACACGACGACGGAGGACGAGACCTCGCTACATCCGGTGCTGACGACCCAGCACACCTCCGGGCCGGAATGCTACGCCTGGTTCGACGATGTGGGCGTGTATGAGGGCGGCTTCCCCGAGCCACTTCTCAGCGCCTACAAGTCCTACGAGCGCAGCCGGTCTTGGGTCTCGGAGACGGCCGTGCTGTTGTCCAGGACGGACGAGCTGACGGTCTGGGCGGACGACCTGGCGGCGCGGGTGTACAAGGAGGACGGCGTCCCCGACTACGCCGTGCAAGCCGACGAGGTCGGCCTGTCGGCGGCTCGAGGCGAGACGGTCTACGCTCAGGTCGTGCTGCTCCCCACCCGGGATGTGACCCAGGTGGTCCTGGCTCCCGGCGATCTCTCGGGACCGGAGATCATCGACAGGACACAGGTACAGTGGTGGCCGGTGGGCTTTGCGAACATCAAGACCGCGCACCGCCAGGGCACGCGTCTGGGCCCGACGCCCGACCCGCTACTCAGACCCGAACCCATCGCCCTGATGGCCGGGGAGAACGCCCCCTTCCTGGTTGGAGTCACCGTCCCACGCGAGGCCAAGCCCGGCACCTACGCCGGCTCCGTCAGCGCTCAGGCCGGGGACAAGACCCTTGCCACCATTCCGCTGTCTGTCCGTGTGTATGACTTCGAACTGCCCCGCGATCCTACGTTCCGCACGCTGATCACCTACTCCGCGTCCTCCTTCCGGCCCTGGGACCAGCGGCCGCTGGAGGAGATCGAGCGCGACATCGCCACAGTCCTGCACGCCCACGGGGTGCGCGGCAATGGAGCGACGGCCACGGTACCGGCCAGGCTTGTGGATGGAAAGGTGGTCTGCGACTTCGCGGACTTCGACCGACGCATCCAGTGGTTCATCGATAACCTGCAGTTCAATGCGTTCTTCCTGGGACCATGCTTCGGTGGCGGCACCAGCGAGGGGTGGGAGAAGCACTCCCAGTGGCTGGGCCTGGAGCCCCTCAGTGAGGAGTTCAACCGGCTGTTCCCGCAGTACATGCGCCAGGTCGGACAGCACCTGCGCGCCAAGGGCTGGCTCTCCATGGCCTACCTCTATCTGTGGGATGAGCCGGAGCCCGACTACTTCGACAAGGTCGTGGCCCTGCAGAAACTGGCCCTCGCAGGCGACCCGGACTTCAAGATCTGGGAGACCACCAGCCCCAACCACGAGGCCTTCTACGGGATAGTCAAGGCCTGGTCGGTGCCCTTTGGTCGCCCCCATTTCACCGAAACCAGCGTGGATGCCCGCCGCGCGGCGGGTGACGAGATCTGGGTGTACAACATCCCCGCCACGCTGGAGGCTCCACCACAACTCCACCGCCTGTGGTTCTGGCAGGCCGCCAGGTACGGCGCCGTCGGCGCGCAGCTTTGGCAGACCACGTTCTACAACAAGATCGACCCCTGGGAAGACATCACACCCGTGCCATGGGTGACGGGGCGCAATCAGGAGAGCCTGTACGTGTACGACGCCGGGGAGGCGATCATGCTCTACCCCGACAAGCAGGGCGGCCCCCCGCTGCCCACCTTGCGCCTGAAGCTGATGCACAAGGGCATCGACGACTTCGAGTACCTGACGATCCTGCAAGAGCGCCTAGAGGCGGCCGCGAAGCGCGACGGTGTGGCGGACCCGGCGGCCTTCGCATTGGCCGAGATGCGCCGGGTGGCCGACACGCTGGTGCGCGACATCGGTAGCTACAACCTGGATCAAGTACTGCTCGGCCGGACGCGCGAGGCCATCGCCCGGCGAATCGAGGAGGGAGGCTAGTCTCCGGCGTGCAGTGAGGAAGGATCACCGGCCCGGGCGGTGAAGTGACCGGCAGGGCCG